>JAURKN010000243.1 GCA_030831725.1 Ferruginibacter sp. | reverse complement strand
TTGCAATCTCAAAACGCTGTCGATTTCGGCAACAGTCGGATTTCTGAGCATTTCTTCACCAATGAGCACGATGGTGTCTAGTCCCAGATTTTTGGTAGTGAAGAAACCCGCATATCGGTTTCCAATTCCATTCTGGTCGCAGATAAATGTGAAGTGGTTCACATTGTATTGTGCCGGATATCTTGCGTTTCCATATTTCACATCCGTCAGTTGGGTAACCTGATTGAACTCCGGTTTGTCACCAAAATTGGTAATCATGTAAATATTGTATCTCTTGTTGGAAGGCAGAGCGGTGTCTGAGTCCTTCGCATCTGAGTTAGGTCTGTTGCTCGCAAACAAAATACCTGTTTTGTTTGGGAAACTCACAAAACTGGCATCCAGATCGTCATACACATCATTGGTGATCTGAATCAGCTTTTCTTTTTCAAGGTCCAAACTATATATATCCGTGTGGCCGTTTTTAACAGCGGAAATCAGAACGGTTCTATTGTTCAGCATGTAATTGAGGTCTTGAATCTCATCCAGTTTATCGCTGAGTTCGATTTCCCACTTTCTCTCCCTGCTCGCAGGGTCATATATCATTAAGTAAGTTTTACCTTTCTCAGCATAAACGATTGAAATGCGGCTTCCTTTCGCATCCCAAGAAATGAGGGGATAGTTGGGATGTAACTCTTGTTCGTAACTTCTGATGCCATATTTGAGAACTGTCACATTGTCGAAATCATCGTTCAAAATTACTTTTACATGACCATTCTTGAAACGGGTAACCACATATGAATTGTTCTTTTTGTTCGGATTCACGTTGAAGCGATAATAATTCAACCTCGGACTGATATCGAATCCATCTATATAATTTCCTTTAGGATAGGCCTTACGTCTACGGATATCCGATTCGTATTTTTCTTCCTGATACGTCATGAATTCTTTCAACAGATCCTTGAATGGAAGCTTCGTGATTTGTTCGCTCGCTTTATTTAGGTTTTTCAATGATCTTGCCAGATATAGGAAATAGGTAACGTTTTCTTTTTTGTACTTCTCTTCTATGAAATACCAGAATGCATGTCCTGCCAAAACGGGATTACGATGACAGAAAGTAGAGAATTTTTTATACCGTCCACTCAACATTTCACTTTTCAATTCATCGTCCAGTTTTGTGTTCCAATGCTCACCTAGATAATCGATATATCCGTTGGTAAGCCATTTGGGCAAATCAAGCAATGTTTTGTTCCCCGCGATTTCTCCGATATCATCTCCAAAAAGAAGATTCTTGGTGATGATGTCTGCTATTCCGGTTCTGACCTGTCGCCTCAAGTTGGAATGATCTCCGTCGAAAAAGACCAGCATTTTATTGTTCACAAGATGAGTGGTTGATCCGGCATTCAACACGTCTGTATTCAGTCCGATATTGCTTTGTCTGAAATCCACATAATTGTTATACACAATGATGTTTGCTCTTCTTTGCAAACTATACTCCGCCTCTTCTTCAATTCCGGTAAGGTCTTTCTCGGCAAGTTGATAAACGAATTTTGCAAGCTCTTGTCCGTGTTCGTAGAAGTAGACGTTAAAATGGTCCGTTTGATAGTATTGCCAGTTGAATTTTTTATATTGGACACGGTTTTTCCCGAATGGCACCGCATTCACTTGAGCATTGCTATGGAATACAGAGCAAATAATAAGAATGAAAAAAAAGAAAAAAGAACGGAAATTTGCCATCTTGCATGGGTTAAAGGACTACTAAATTAGTCCATTCGCCTCAATCCTAAAAAAAACAAAGCCTGTCGATGATCAGCATTCAAAAATTCACTGTCAATCCCTTTCAGGAAAACACTTATGTCCTATATCATGAAAATGGAGATTGTATCATCATAGATCCGGGTTTTTATGAAGATCACGAGAAAGATCAATTGCTTCAATTCATCAAACAAAAAAACCTTAAACCCATTCAATTGCTCAATACACATGCGCATCTGGACCATATTTTCGGAAATAAATTCGTTGCCGATACTTTCGGTTTGGTTCCGTACATGCATGAGCTTGAACTGGAAACACATGAAAAAGCTACAACAATCGGTTTGATGTATGATCTTCCGTTTGATGCGTATTCAGGAAAACCGGAATTGTTGAATGAATCGGATAAAATCAAATTGGGTGATGATGAATTGTCCATTCATTTTTTACCCGGTCATAGTAGGGGAAGCCTTGGATTTTATTGTGAAAAACAAGGATTTATCATTTCGGGTGATGTGCTTTTCAATGGAAGTATAGGAAGAACCGATTTGCCGGGTGGTGATTTTGCAACATTGATGAGGAGCATCAAAGAAAAACTGTTTTTACTTCCAGATGACACTATTGTTTATTCCGGTCATGGTCCTGAAACCACTTTGGGGCAAGAAAAAATCAGCAATCCGTTTTTAAGCTAGTCTGAGTACAAGATGGAAATATTTTAGATTGATTGACAAAGCTCGATCAGAACGCCATTTGTATTTTTGGGATGAACAAAGCAAACCCATTTGTTATCAGCTCCTTTTTTGGGTGTTTCATTCAACAGCACAAATCCCTCACTTTTAAGGCGCTCCATTTCTGATTTGATATCCTCTACATCAAATGCGATATGATGTATGCCTTCTCCTTTTTTATCTATGAATTTGGATATTACCCCATCCGCTTCCATGCTCTCCAGCAGTTCAATTTTATTGGGTCCTGTGGCGAAAAAGGCGGTATTGACTTTCTCCGATTCAACAGATTCTGTTTTGTAGCAGGAGACACCGAGCAATTTTTCGTAAACGGGGATGGAATTTTCAAGTGATTTTACGGCAATTCCGATATGTTCAATCTTATTCATGGCTTATTTGTTGAAACTTAAACGGAGTAATGATATAATAATGCTAAAAATGACGCAGTTGTGACCCGTTTAGTGGCAAAGTAAAACCTTTTATACTAATTTCGCGTTTGTAAACAGACCAACTTAAAAAGTCTGAAAAAAATATGCTCAAATTACCTATTTATCTAGACAACAACGCTACGACACCCATGGATCCACGTGTGTTGGAGGCGATGACTCCTTATTTTCTTCATCATTTCGGAAATGCGGCCAGCAGAAACCATCCATTTGGCTGGCAGGCGGAGGAGGGAGTGGATTATGCCCGCGAACAAGTGGCGAAACTGATCGGTGCCGATCCGAAAGAAATCATATTCACATCCGGCGCTACAGAGGCAGATAATCTTGCGGTTAAGGGTGTTTTTGAAATGTATGCCACAAAAGGGAATCATATCATCACTGTAAATACGGAACATAAAGCTGTTCTGGATACCTGCAAGCATATTGAAAAATTGGGAGGAGAGGTGACTTACTTGAATGTGAAACCCGATGGATTGATTGATTTGGAGGAACTCGAAGCAGCGATGCGTCCGACCACAATCCTGGTTTCTGTAATGTATGCCAACAACGAAATCGGGACAGTGATGCCAATTCGTGAGATCAGCGCTATCGCGCGCAAGCACGGAGCT
>JAURKN010000242.1 GCA_030831725.1 Ferruginibacter sp. | reverse complement strand
GACAAAAATTCACCGTATTCTGCCCTTAAAAAAGCAAAACCCCGAAGGTAATCTTCGGGGTTCTGAACTTATAAAATTAAGTAGGATTATGCCAACTCTACTTCTGCTCCAGCTTCTACAAGCTTTGCTTTCATGTCTTCCGCAGTAGCTTTGTCTACTCCTTCTTTCACTGGCTTTGGAGCCTGGTCTACCAGATCTTTTGCTTCTTTCAGACCCAAACCTGACAAATCTTTTACGATTTTAACAACAGCAAGCTTGTTAGCTCCACCGCTCTTCAGGATTACGTTGAATGAAGTCTTCTCTTCAGCAGCAGCAGCGCCACCACCGTCACCTGCACTTACTACAACTGCAGCTGCAGCTGGTTCGATGCCGTACTCTGATTTTAGGAATTCAGCTAATTCCTGTACTTCTTTAACGGTCAAGTTTACTAAACTTTCCGCCAATGCTTTGATTTCTGCCATGGTTTTGAATTTTTCCCGCCTTCTTTGTTTTTGACTCCGGCGGATATTAAAAAAATTTGTTTATGCCATTTATATACCGTCAGGCCAGGTTTGTTTTTTTATGCTTCTGGTGTAGTGTCTTCAGCGGCATCAGCAGCAGGAGCTTCTGGTGTCGCTTCGGCAGCAGGGACTTCTGCTACTGGAGCTTCGGCAACAGGTGCTTCTGCAACTGGTTCAGCAGCAGGGGCTGAAGCTTCAGCAGATGCTTTTGAAGCGTTGTCTTTGTTTTCCAACGCGCCCAAAACTCTTTGAATAGGTGCCTGCAACAAACCGATAACATCTCCAATGAGTTCGTTCTTGGTTTTGATGAGGGTAAGCGCTTTCAATTGGTTGTCTCCTACGAAAACATCACCATTGATGAAAGCAGCCTTCAGCACAGGCATTTCTTTGTTGTTTTCCTTGCGGAATCCGCTGATGATCAATGCTGGGTCTTTAGGATTCTCACTGAACATCAGTGCGGTCACTTTGTGCAAAGAATCGTAAACACCTGAGTATTTTTCAGCATCGAGGCTTTCAAGTGCTTTTTTGATAAGCGTGTTCTTGGCTACTTTCATTTCCACTTGCTTATCGAAGCAAACGCGGCGCAGATTGCCTACCTGAGCTACAGTAAGGCTCTCGGTATCCGTGATATAAAAATTGCTGTATTGGGCAAATTTACCCTTCAGCAACTCGATCACTTCATTTTTTTCTTGTTTGGTCATGACAATTATTTTGTTCCGGATTGAACGGAAAAGTTGTAAAATTAGTTTTGAACAGATTTGGTATCAACCATGATGCCCGGGCTCATGGAACTTGCCATGTGAATACCTCTGAGGTAGGTTCCTTTTGAAGTGGCAGGTTTCAATTTGATGATGGCATTGATGAATTCCATGCAATTTTCGGTGAGTTTTTCAGGAGCGAAACTTACTCTTCCGATTGAAGCGTGAATGATACCCACTTTATCAACTTTGAATGCGATTTTACCGCCTTTCAAATCGTTAACAGCCGCTGCAACATCATTGGTAACTGTTCCTGTTTTCGGGTTTGGCATCAGGTTTCTTGGTCCAAGTACTTTACCCAGTTTACCAATTTTTGGCATCACAGAAGGAGTAGCTACGATAACATCGATGTCTGTCCAACCGCCTTCAATTTTAGCGATATATTCATCCAATCCTACGTGATCGGCTCCGGCGCCTTTTGCTTCCGCTTCTTTGTCTGGTGTACAAAGAACCAGAACTCTTTTTGTTTTACCTGTACCATGTGGCAAGGAAACGGTTCCACGAATAGCCTGATCGGCTTTTTTCGGATCAACACCCAGACGAACGTGAAGGTCTACTGAGCTGTCGAATTTAGTGGTATTGATTTCTTTTACAAGGGCTGATGCTTCTTTTAGCGTATAAGCTTTGTTGGCGTCAACCTTGGTGTTTGCAATTTTTCTTTTTTTGGTGATCATATTGAAAATGATTGTAGTTCCAAACAAATGGAACCGGTTGACGATTAGTTATTTTCCCATGGAGCTTTTCCTTCAACAGTCAATCCCATGCTGCGTGCCGTTCCGGCTACCATGCTCATGGCGCTGTTGAGGGTGAAACAATTCAGGTCAGGCATTTTATCTTTCGCGATTTCTTCAACCTGAGCCCAAGTTACTTTTCCAACCTTGTTACGGTTTGGCTCTTTACTACCACTGGTGATTTTGGCAGCATCCATCAACTGCACAGCAGCTGGAGGAGTTTTGATGATGAATTCGAAAGATTTGTCTGCAAATACGGTGATAAGCACAGGCAATACCTTACCTGGTTTGTCTTGGGTTCTCGCATTGAATTGCTTACAGAACTCCATGATGTTGATTCCCTTGGAACCAAGTGCCGGACCGATGGGCGGTGCCGGGTTGGCTTGTCCTCCTTTACATTGGAGTTTTACATAGCCAGTGATTTCTTTAGCCATTTTGTTTGTTTTTGGTGTTAACGTCCATATTGGACTCCCAAACCTACCCTTATGGGGTGTGATCTGATAAGAACTAATTGGGGCGGCAAAGTTAAATAATTTTTCAATAAAACAATGCTGTTAAGAAAAAAAATGATTTTATACCGGATGGCCAGACTCTTCAGTCAATTTGCATTTTGTTATGTCTGAACAGACCGACACATAGCATTACAAGCAACTTATTCGTGATGGGTTGTGCGAAAAATAGGAAAAGAATCCTCCCCAAATGATCCAAACCCCACATGAATTGGTAAAACTGAACATTCAGAACACTACTTTCAGTTAAATACAATCAAAACAAAACCCTCACATTTTTCAATGGAGGGTTTATCATTATAATCGTTTATTGACTTAGGAAATCTTTTCTACCTGCATGTAACTCAGCTCAACAGGAGTAGCTCTTCCGAAAATCTTAACCTGAACCTTGATTTTCTTCTTCTCATCATATACCTCCTCAATGACTCCGTTGAAATCATTGAATGGTCCGTCGATGATTTTGATGGTTTCACCTATGATGAATGGTTCGCTCATGGTAACTCCGCCGATATCACTCATTTCATCCATTTTACCCAACATCTTGTTCACTTCAGCTTTTCTGAGACAAATGATATTTCCTTTGGATCCTTTACCATCAGTAAGAAAGTGCATCACATTGCTGATATTGCTGATGTGCTGGATCATGTCGTCGGTCAATTTGTTTCCGGCAACCTCCATCATGATATAACCTGGATAAAAGTTACGCTCGCGCATTACTTTTTTACCATTGGCGACTTTGTATACTTTCTCAACAGGAAGGAATATCTGTTTTACGATTTTATCCCAACCATTGCGGATAATATCTTTGTCCAGGTATTCTTTCACTTTCTTTTCCTTGCCACTGACAACGCGGAGCACATACCATTTAGACTCCTTCTCTGGCGTTTCCGCAACTATTGTATTCTGAACCTCTTCTTGCATGATTACTTAAATAAGGAGTAAATAAATTTCATGGAACCATTTGAAATGAAATCCATTAACGCAACGATGGCAGTGATAAAAAGGGTTGAACCGATAACAATCATGGTTGATTGTTGAAGGTTTTCCCATTTCGGCCAACTTACCATTTCTGTTAATTCCTGGTAAGACTCTTTAATGAAAACAACAAACTTGTTCATAACCTTTGTTTAAAATTTGATGAAGGATGAAAACAATCAAACCTTCATGTTAATCATCAATCCTTGATTGATTAAGAACTTAGCACGGGCACTAGGATTCGAACCCAGATCAAAGGTTTTGGAGACCCGTATGCTACCGTTGCACCATGCCCGTATAAACTTAAAAGCTATCCTGTGTTGCAGGACAGCTTTTAAGTAGAATGTAAAATTACATAAAATATCTAACCTTTCCTAAATGGAAATGGATTATTTGATAATTTCTGTAACCTGACCTGCACCTACAGTACGTCCACCTTCACGGATCGCGAACTTAAGACCTTTTTCCATCGCGATTGGCTGGATCAAAGTAACAGTGAGGTTGGTATTATCGCCAGGCATTACCATTTCAGTGCCAGGATTCAGAGAAACCTCTCCGGTTACGTCTGTGGTACGGAAATAGAACTGAGGACGATATTTGTTGAAGAATGGAGTGTGACGTCCACCTTCTTCTTTGCTCAATACGTAAACTTCACCTTTGAATTGAGTGTGTGGAGTGATTGATCCTGGCTTGCAAAGAACCATACCACGACGGATTTGAGTCTTTTCAATACCACGGAGAAGAAGTCCGGCGTTATCACCAGCCTCACCTTCATCCAACAATTTCTTAAACATTTCAACACCGGTAACGGTTGAAGAAAGTGGTTTTTCTTGGAGACCAACGATTTCGATAGCCTCACCCACTTTGATTCTTCCTCTCTCGATACGACCGGTAGCAACAGTTCCACGACCAGTGATTGAGAATACGTCCTCAACACTCATCAAGAATGGAAGGTCAACCAGACGTGGAGGCAATGGAATGTAGCTGTCAACAGCTGCCATCAACTCATCAATCTTAGCAACCCACTTATCTTCTCCGGCAAGAGCTCCGGTAGCAGATCCCTGGATGATTGGCGTGTTGTCTCCATCGAAACCGTAAGAAGTCAACAACTCACGAATTTCCATTTCAACCAACTCAAGAAGTTCAGCATCATCAACAAGATCAACCTTGTTCATGAATACAACGATTTGAGGTACACCTACCTGACGTGCAAGAAGGATGTGCTCTTTGGTTTGCGGCATTGGACCATCAGTAGCGGCAACCACAAGGATCGCACCGTCCATCTGCGCAGCACCGGTAATCATATTTTTAACGTAGTCGGCGTGACCAGGACAATCCACGTGAGCGTAGTGACGTGTTGCAGTCGCATACTCTACGTGAGCAGTATTGATCGTGATACCCCTTTCTTTTTCTTCAGGAGCTCCGTCGATATCGTCATAATTTTTTTTCTCCGCCAAACCTTTTCTTGACAAAACATCGGTAATAGCGGCAGTCAAAGTGGTTTTACCATGATCTACGTGACCGATGGTACCAACGTTAAGATGGGGTTTATCCCTCTTGAATGATTCTTTTGCCATTTTTCAGTTTTTAATTGTTGTTTAAAAATTTTTAGTTCAACAGGGTTGAAACACCTGCCTCACTCGAGGACTCTTCCTCTTATGAGCCATAGGTGAGAATCGAACTCACGACCCCTTCCCTACCAAGGAAGTGCTCTACCCCTGAGCTACCACGGCTTGAAAGCCTAAAATGAGCGGAAGACCGGGCTCGAACCGGCCACCTATAGCTTGGAAGGCTATCGCTCTACCAAATGAGCTACTTCCGCTTGTTTCTGTACGAACAATCCTCGTACAATTTTTATGAAAAGAACTGTGGGCAGTGGTGGATTCGAACCACCGAAGTCGAAAGACAGCGGATTTACAGTCCGCCCCATTTGGCCACTCTGGTAACTGCCCAAAAAAAAGAGCCGAGGAAGGGAGTCGAACCCACGACCTGCTGATTACAAATCAGCTGCTCTACCAACTGAGCTACCTCGGCTAATGATTTACTGGGTTTTGAAAATAGGCCTCCACAATGTTCAGCCATCTCTCAAGCACACAGCTTTATTCAAAAGATCTTTCAAAATCCATCGTGAAAATAGCGCACGTTGAATTTTGGGAAGGCAAAAGTAAGTGAAATTGCTCAATACCAAAAAAATGT
>JAURKN010000241.1 GCA_030831725.1 Ferruginibacter sp. | reverse complement strand
ATCCGCACAACATATCTGCGGTTATGCGAACCTGTGATGCAGTAGGCATCCAGGAAATTTATATCCTCAATACCATCATACCCAAGCATAAAAAATGGGGATCTAAAAGCAGTTCGAGTGCTTCGAAATGGCTGACAGCCCATGCTTTTTCTGATGTTGACGAATGTGTAACTGCACTCAGAAAAAAATACAATCGAATTTTTACAACACATCTCAGTAAAGATTCGGTTGATCTGTATGACATGGATCTGACCGACAGTGTCGCTTTGATTTTTGGTAACGAACACAGTGGCGTCTCAGAAAAGCTCAATACTTTGGCTGATGGAAATTTTATCATACCGCAAGTAGGCATCATCAAATCCCTCAATATTTCTGTTGCCTGTGCGGTTTCCGTTTATGAAGCCATGAGGCAAAAAAGAAATGCGGGTCATTATGATGCAAACAAAACACTAAGTCCGGAACTTTTGTCACTGAGAGACCAATGGGGTTTGGAGGAGCCAGGGTCTTGATTTTTGGATGATTGATTTTTCATTGTATTTACACCACCAAAAACATCGCATTGAATTATACATTCCCCGATCCTGAATTGGCAGATGAAGATGGATTGCTGGCCGTCGGTGGTACATTTGATCCTGAATGTCTGTTGGAAGCATATCGTAACGGAATTTTTCCCTGGTTCATAGAAAATGGATTGATACATTGGTATTCCCTCAACCCTCGCTGTGTTTTATTTCCGGATCATCTGAAAGTATCTAAAAGCATGAAGCAGGTTTTTCGAAAAAAGGAATTCGAATTCACCTTGAATCAAGCTTTTCCAGCGGTGATAGAAGCTTGCAAATCTGTTCCTCGAAAGGACTATTCCGGTTCTTGGATCAGCGACGAGTTTGTGAATGCCTATATCCGGTTACATGAGATGGGATATGCTCATAGTGCGGAATGCTGGCACAAGGGTGATTTGGTTGGAGGATTATATGGGCTTAAACTTGGTGTCGTATTTTTTGGGGAAAGCATGTTCAGTATAAAACCGAACGCAAGCAAGTTCGCTTTCATTTCTTTGGTGGAAGAGCTTAAAAAACAGGGATTGCAATTGATAGACTGTCAGCAGGAAACCCCGCATCTGATGAGTCTTGGCGCTGAACTGATTCCCAGGTCTACATTTACATCAATGGTGAGGAATCTTTCCAAGTGAAAAATAACAGATAAAAAAGTCCCGATGCAATTGCTTCGGGACTTACGCTTAATTCCCACTGTTGAAACAGTGGAGATTAGCTAATATTTTTATGAGCCATGAAGATTATTTTTTATCAATTCTTGTTAATATAGGGGTAGTCTGATTAGGTATAAACATTTAAAAATTCTGTTTGTTACAAAAAACAAGTCACAAATTGATGCATAATGTTGAAAGCGGAAATACCGACTAGTTGGTATTTTTGAACATCGAAATAGGTGAAGTATAAAAGAATGATATGAAAGTGGGTGAATGACTTCAATCTTTTATATGCAGTGAATGGACTAATTTTAACGTTAATTAATCTGGCGCATGAATATTAAATCAATACTGGCAAAACCTTTTGCAAACTATATCAACCGACAAATCCAAAAGGATAAGCAAAATGCCGTTAAAGACCAGTCATCGCTTTTACAATCATTGATAAAGGCTGCGCAACACACCCGTTTTGGGAAAGACCATTCTTTTTCTACCATCAAAGACCATGCAACCTATGCCGAAATGGTACCTATAAGAGATTACGAAATGTTTAGGCCTTATGTCGAAGAAATCAAAAGCGGAAAACAAAATGTGCTTTGGAAAGGCAGACCCATCTATTTTGCCAAAACCAGTGGAACTACGAGCGGAGTCAAATACATTCCCATTACCAAAGATTCGATACACAATCATATCAATACCGCACGAAATGCTCTATTGGCGTACATGGCTGAAACCGGAAAAACAGAATTCGCTTCCGGAAAACTGATTTTCCTTAGCGGTTCTCCGGAACTGGAAAGAATTGGTGACATACCAACCGGAAGACTAAGTGGTATTGTGAACCATCATGTGCCTAAATATCTTCGCTCGAATCAGCTCCCCAGCTTCGAAACCAATTGTATTGAAGAATGGGAGACCAAGTTGGATAAGATCGTTGAGGAAACTATAACTGAGAATATGACCCTGATCAGCGGCATCCCACCTTGGATGCAGATGTATTTCGACCGCTTGTCCCTTCAATCCGGGAAAAAAATCGGAGAGCTTTTCCCGAATTTGCAGGTCCTGGTTCAGGGTGGAGTGAATTTTGAACCCTATCGTGCTAAGCTCATGGAAAGCATAGGCAGGAACATAGATATTGTTGAGCTTTTTCCGGCCAGTGAGGGATTCTTTGCCTTTCAAGACAGCCAAAAAGAGAAAGGCCTTTTGTTGAACACCAACAGTGGTATCTTTTTTGAGTTCGTTCCTGTGGATGAAATTCATCATGAGAAACCAACCAGGCTTACTCTGGAGCATGTGAAATTGGATGTCAATTATGCACTGATCATCAGCAGCAATGCCGGACTATGGGCATATAATATTGGAGATACTGTAAA
The DNA here is from genome assembly GCA_030831725.1 of Ferruginibacter sp. Classification (GTDB taxonomy): domain Bacteria; phylum Bacteroidota; class Bacteroidia; order Chitinophagales; family Chitinophagaceae; genus Ferruginibacter. Next base: position 2,012 of record JAURKN010000241.1, on the reverse strand, counting down.
GTTTGTATCGTTAGATCCATATCGAATTGTGGTCACCGGTCGAATCAAACATTTCATTTCCGCTTTTGGCGAACATGTGATTGGTGAAGAAGTGGAACAAGCGATGATGAAAACATTGGAGCAATGTGGTGGAAAAATCAGTGAATTCACCGTAGCCCCCTTTGTAAGTTCAGACAAAGGGAAATCTTACCACGAATGGTTTGTGGAATTCGAAGAGACTCCTAAGGATATCGAGCAATTCGCAGCTATACTAGACCATACGATACAACAGAAAAATGTCTATTACGAAGACCTGATAACCGGCAACATCCTGAATCCGCTTAAACTCACCCGAATCAGAAAAGATGGATTTATAGATTACATGAAAAGTATTGGGAAATTAGGTGGGCAAAATAAAGTGCCTAGGTTATCCAACGACAGAAACATCGCGGATGGGCTTCAGGAATTTTGTGAAAGCTGAAACAGCTCGTTTTTAAAATAGTAAATCCTGCATATATCAATCTTGCAAAGACCTTCAGAATCGGCTTCCTTATACCTGAATTAGCCCCTTTTCCCTTAACTTGCAACGAATATAAATGCAGCTGTCATGAAGGGGGAGAACCTTACTAAAAAAATTGCCATTTTCGGATCGACCGGATCTATCGGCACCCAGGCTCTTGAGGTGGTTAAAGCCAACAAGCATTTGTTTGAAGTTGAAATTCTCACTGCTCACAATAATGAGGAACTCCTGATACAACAAGCATTGGAATATCAGCCAAATGCGGTTTGCATCGTGAACGAATCCAAATATGATGTTGTTAAGAAAGCCCTTGCGAAAACAGACATCAAGGTTTTTTCCGGAGAAGAGGCCTTGGTAGAACTGGCTGATTTTGACACCTACGACATCATGCTTGCCGCCATTGTCGGATTTGCCGGTTTGAAACCTACATTAAAGGCTGTTGAAAAAGGAAAAGTAATCGCATTGGCGAACAAGGAGACCTTGGTGGTAGCTGGAGACATCGTGATGCAAAAAGCACTCGAAAACCGAGCTCCGATTATCCCCGTAGACAGTGAACATTCCGCCATTTTTCAATGCCTTGTCGGAGAATCCAGAAATCCGATTGAAAAAGTGATCCTCACTGCCAGTGGTGGTCCTTTTTTGGGTAAGAAACCGAACTTTTTGGTGAATGTGAAAAGAGACCATGCCTTGCAACACCCCAATTGGAGCATGGGAGCAAAAATATCGGTTGATTCTGCAACCCTGATGAACAAAGGATTGGAGATGATCGAAGCGAAGTGGCTTTTCAACCTGAAACCCGAACAAATCGATGTGGTTATTCATCCACAGAGTGTGATACATAGCATGGTACAGTTTGAAGACGGAAGTATCAAGGCACAAATGGGATATCCAGACATGAAACTTCCCATTCAATATGCACTTGGCTTTCCCGCCCGCATCAAAAATGATTTTCCCAGATTCCAATTTCGCAAATATCCCAATCTCAGCTTCGAAGAGCCTGATTACAAAACGTTCAGAAACCTCGGTCTCGCCATTGACGCCATGCAATCCGGCGGAAACAAACCCTGTGTGTTGAATGCCGCCAATGAAATTGCTGTTTGGGCCTTTTTGAAAAACCGCATCGGTTTTCTGGATATCACAGCCGTGGTGGAAAAAACCATGGAATCGGTGCCCTTTATTCCCAATCCGTCGTTGCAGGATTATTTTGACAGCGACGGAGAGGCGCGTAATTTTGCAGCTACTTTATTAAAAATATAAAAAACACGGTTAGCCCCGATCCGGCCTCTCACCATGAATGTAATGTTATCCATTGACTGGTCCAGCGTAGGACTCAAAGTGGCACAGTTGCTGCTGTCACTCTCCATTCTCGTCATTCTTCACGAATTCGGTCATTATATCACCGCCAAATGGTTCAAATGCAGGGTTGAGAAATTTTATTTGTTCTTCGATCCCTGGTTTTCTGTGGCTAAAAAGAAAGTAGGCGAAACTGAATATGGTATTGGTTGGCTTCCTT
>JAURKN010000024.1 GCA_030831725.1 Ferruginibacter sp. | reverse complement strand
TTTTACAAGTTGAATCTTATGTTTTGGATGTTGCGCGATAATACGATTGACAACTTCCGCAGATCCATCCGTTGAACCATCATCAACTACAATGATTTCAAAAGATTGAAGCTTTTGATCGAGCACCGAAGCAATGGTTTCTTCAAGCGTGCTTTCATTGTTGTAGCAAGGAATTATGACCGAAACGTTCATATTCATTATGGCGATTTAAAGAAGTAAAATTTTTATTATCTCAAAAAATATAAACTAAAAGAAAACAATGTATCATCAAACCATACTTTGTTTTGCAACTATCTTGTGGTTAGAAAATGTGAACAAGCGCTTCCCGGTCCACTTCTCTATAAAATGCAAAATTCTGTATTTGAATTTGAGATTGTTTTTTTTGATATCCAACTCCACATTCCAGTTTTTTCTTTTGATGCGATCCTCCATGAAAACGGGATGAGTTCCTGTATATTTTTTTAAAGAATCAAACTGTTTGTAGTCAAAGAAATCTTCCGATTCCAGAAATATTTTTAAAGAGTCATCATCATTGTTCCAAAAACCCGCAACATTTTTTTGTTTTATTTTCATGTTCTTCGGGTCTTTCACCCAACCATAGTGATGCACATTCGCCTGAATCTTTGCCACATTCAATTTTCGGCCATCTTTTTTTCTGAATCCTTGCGCATCCCTGTAGGATCTTATTTCGGGATTATTTTTGATGACTCTGGTTTCCACATTATACCATTTTCTGCTGTCGCCTATGTAATCATAAGTCCCATAAAAGTGAAGATATTGGAAGAGCAGCCCATCAATTCTGTCGTCATTTTTAAATTCCTCCATCGCCATTCGAATGCTCGCATGGTCTTTTTCATGTATGACCTCATCTGCCTGTATGTAAAAAATCCAGTCTGTATCTTTTGACACCAGATCAAGCACCTTATTTGTTTCAACCGCGAGGATGGTTCCACCTGTTCTTAGTGTCAAATCCCAAATTGAGTGTTCGATTCTGATTTTATCACTTCCAATATTCCGAATCAAAGCTTCTGTTTCATCAGAACAATCTCCGACAAGAACGATGAATTCATCCACTACAGGCAAAACCGAGTTTATCGATTCTACAACGGGATAATCATTAGTGACTGCGTTTCTGATGATTGTGACTCCAGTTACTTTCATGAAAAATATTTGATATCATTATCCTGATCGGATATAGATGGTAATTTGGTGCTAAATTTAGGCAAAAATAAGCGCTCGTAGTTTTGACCAATTTCATCCCCATATTTCCGCTTGCGTTGGTACCTTTTCCAGGGGTGCCTTTGCATCTTCATATTTTCGAACCTCGTTACAAACAACTTATAGAGGAATGTGTCGCGCAAAAAAAACCTTTTGGAATACCTTGTGTGCTTCATGATAAGATATCTGAATACGGTACGATGATGGAAATCTCGGAAGTGTCAAAGGTGTATGATGACGGAAAAATGGATATCAAAACCAAGGGTTTGCAAGTTTTTAGAATCTTAGAAATTGTAAGGGAGATACCGGAAAAACTATATGGTGGAGCCATTGTCAATTACCTCAATGATCATCGAAACGGCAGTAAAAAAATGATGTTGTTTCTTATTGATGAGATGAGAAAATTGCATGCTGAACTGGGCATTCAAAAGCCTATGCCTAAAGCAGATGATGAACTCTGCAGCTTCGATATCGCTCCTCACATCGGACTATCAATCGAAGACGAGTATCAGTTGTTGCAATATGAAAATGAACTACATCGTCAGGAATTCATCAAGCGTCATCTCGCCAAAGTCATGCCCATTCTCCAAGATATGCAAACACTAAAAAAGAAAGTGCAAATGAATGGTCATTTCAAAAACATGGACGGATTTCGTTTTTAATCATAAATAAGGAAAACTATTTTCAACGCTCATTCAACCAACGCATGACAACCATTTGCTTCGACTTCGGCAACACCAGCTGTAAAGCTGCTGTTTTTCAGAACAGGGAGATTGTTGCGTTGTTGACTTTATCCGAGCCTGTCACAGAACAGGTCGCTAGCATCATCAACCAATACAAACCGCACCATAGCATCCTTTCTTCCGTCATTCAACACGATCCAGCCATTGAAGAGATGCTTATGCGAAATTCAGATTTTCATTTGCTTCGTTCAGATTCCAAACTCAATTTTACGCTTTCCGCCGGAAAACCCGAAACTACAGGATCAGACAGAATTGCCCTGGCATCCGCGGCAGTCGACTGTTACCCCGGAAAAAACAACCTTGTCATTTCGCTGGGTACCTGCATCACCTACAACTTCATCAATCAATACGGGCATTTTCTCGGTGGTGCCATTTCGCCGGGTATGGAAATGAGATTCAGAAGCATGAGTGAGTTTACAGCCAAACTCCCGAAAGTTTCACCCGAATGGAACACACCCTTGATCGGACACGACACCAAAACCAACATTCAAAGCGGGGTAGTACATGGTATAATCCATGAAATCGATGGTTTTATCGATTCTTACGCTCAACGTTATGATAACTTTAACGTGGTGCTTACAGGAGGAAACAGCTCCTATTTTGCGGTACAGCTCAAAAACAGGATATTTGCCGATCAAAATTTCTTATTCAAGGGACTCTATGCACTTCAACAACTCAATCAATCGAACACTTAGCATCTTTTTGCTGGTGATACTTTTATTTTCTTCAGGCGAATTGCTTGCCCAGGAAAACTCTCCATACAGTCGTTATGGTTTGGGTGATTTGGCGTCCGGACAAAACATCGCCTGCAGAGCTATGGGCGGATTTTCGGCAGCATATTCCGATTATGGCATTTTGGGTGCGCCCTTCAACATCAATCTTACCAATCCTGCATCACTCGGTTTCTTATCGAATACCAAAAACTTTTCCAACACCATTTTCGATATCGGAACAGAGGTGAATACTAGAACGTTGAAAAACAACAGCAGTACTTCGAAATACACTTCTACCAACGCATACGTCTCTTATCTTCAGGTGGCGTTTCCAATATCCTCTCCAAAAATGGAAAAAAGAGGAACATCCTGGGGCGTCAGCTTTGGTTTGAAACCCTTGAGCAGGGTGAGTTATAAGGTAGAGCAAAACAATCGTCTCTCCGGGATAGACAGCATCAACTCCTTGTATGAAGGAAATGGCGGAATGAACCAGGCCAATGTGAGCACAGGTATCCGATTTATCGGAAAAGGGAAAAATAAAAACGAATTCGCCATCGGATTAAGCAGTGGTTATACTTTTGGAAACCGATCACTCAGCACTCGCACTTCAATCATAAACGATACCGTTGATTTTTACAAAAGCAATAGCGAGGTGCAGACCCGTTTTGGCGGAGTCTTTTTGAACACGGGTGTTCAATATGAGATGCACATCAACAATGGAGGAACCTTGCGTTTAGGCGCATACGCCAATTTGCAGCAGCGATTGAAAGCCAATCGTAATTCTGTGAACGAAACATTTGGTTACGATTTGAGCGGAGGTGTGGTTAGGATTGACAGTGTTTATATTACGACGGATGTTAAAGGTGAAGTTTTGATACCTGTCACCTACGGAGGAGGATTCACTTACCAATCTAAAAATAAGCAATGGCTTGCGGGTGCTGATTTTGAAACGACGAATTGGAATGATTTCCGTTTTTTTGGAGATAAAGAAAACGTACAATCGACCTGGACCATAAGAGCGGGAGCAGAATTTTATCCTGCCAGATTCAATGCCGCAACCAATAGATACTGGAACTATATAAAATACCGCGCAGGGTTTTACTATGGCCCCGATTATATCCGTTTGACTGAAAACAGAGAGAGATATGCGGTAACATTCGGAGCCGGTTTGCCTCTCACCACTCCTCGTCTGATTCAGAGCCGTGGGGAATATGTCGCTTTGAATACTTCTTTCGAACTGGGCTCCGTAGGAAACAATACCGCCACAGGTTTTAGAGAAAGCAGTTTCAGATTGAATATTGGCATATCCATGAATGCAAGGTGGTTCCAAAAAAGAAGCTACGAGTAATTCAATCACATTCATTTTTGAAACGAGAAGTTTTCATGCATTTTCATCACAACATATCAATAAAAGCAGCGGTTATGTTCAGCTGCTTTTTTTTATGGTCTTGTGCAACGGAACAGAATGAAATCAAACAGAAAAAAAATACCAGCATAGAAGAGGCTAAAAACGTAGTGGTGAATTATACCATTGGCGGAAAAACCAAAGCCATTCTAAAAGCACCCTTGATGTTGAACGTGCAAGATGTTGTTCCTTATGTGGAATTTCCAAAAACGCTCCACACGGATTTCTATAATGATTCGGGAAAAATAGAAAGCATCATGAATGCCAAATACGCGAACTACAAGCAATATCAGTCGATTGTTTTTTTAAGAGACAGCGTAGTTGTCATCAACATCGAAAAAGGGGATACGCTCAGATGCGAAGAATTGTACTGGGACAGAAGCCGGAGTGGAAACGAATTTTATACAGACAAGCCGGTTAAAATCAGAACCAAAAAAGAAATCATCAACGGCATGGGCATGGAAGCCAGTCAGGATTTCAAGAACTGGCACATCAAACAAACCACAGGCATCATCAGCGTTCCGGATTCTTCATTCCCACATTGATTCAATATTATTTCTGCAACGCGTAATTGTGTTTGCTCATCCTAATCGCCCATTTCAGTGCTGAAATTCCGAATGAAATTGAATTCTTTTTTCGTTTGAAGAAAAAGAGAATATCTCTGTTGTTGTAAATAAAAGCACATAAGCGCCAAGAAAACGATTTGTTTTTTAGAGATTCGAATGCGGATGTGGCTTCATCAATCCATTTTTTATTTGCTGCCGAAATCAAAGGAATGTCGCGGAATGTTTTTAGATATGCGATTCTGCTTTCGTGATATAGACCGGCATTCAATTGCGTGGTTGTATTGTTATGATGCTGCCTCCAGAATGTGAGTACTTCCGGCAGACAATAAATTGGAGAGATACACATGGAACAAACCGTGATCCACCAATCGTAAGCCACCGTCTCCGTAGTCGGCACCGGGATTCTGTCCAACACTTTTTTCCATACCAACATATTGTGGCCCAATGTAAACGATGTCAGCATTGTCTTTCGTACATCCGTTCCTTCCAGTCTGTTGATGGATTTGATGTCTGCATCCTTGGGAACTTCCCCATAGAAAGGTTTTGACAATCCATAAACCATGCTTGCATCATCGTGTGTCAAAAGAAAAGAAACCAATTTTTCTATTTTTTCCGGAAACCAAATATCATCTTGGTCACAAAAAATCACCATTTCCCCTTCTACATATTCGAGCGCATGAAAAAAATTACGATTCAATCCTTTCTCTCCGAATGAAATGAATTTTCTGTTTTCTTTTTGCGCACACCAGGCCTTCAATTTTTCAGCGGTGCCGTCTTCGCTTTCATTGTCGGAACATATAAACTCCAAATGAGGATAGGTTTGTCTTTCAAGACTATGGAGTTGCTCATCCAAAAACGACGCTCCGTTTCGGGAACATAGTACCACACTCACTTTTTTATGTAAGTTCATTGAGTTCATGATGCGATGAAAGAGACTATTTTTTCCGACAAGAGATTCCAGTTGCAAAACGGACTGTTATAATAAGCTGTTGTGTAGGCTTCAAGTAGACTTCCGTCTTTTTTGATATTTTGCAAAATCGAAATTGCTTCATTCATGTTTTTATAATACTTGCTGAATGGCCTGAGGTCCTCGTTCCTATGATAGGTTTCGGGCAATAACATCGGTTTTTGATAACCCAATGCAAGATTGAAAGAACCGGATATTCTACCGTCACCATACATGCTGTCCCCTTCCATCTTGATTAAAGGCAGAATCAGATCCGACTTGGACATATACTCATGAAACAAATCATATGGAACATCTTGTTCGAAATGTATGATGTGTTTTTTCCACCAATCTTCTTTTTTCCATTCTGGATTCACATGGTTGTCAAGATAATATCTGCCCAAGAATACGAAGACCATTCCCTCAGCAAGATTTCCGTTTCGGATGGATTCAATCAAAGGAAGATAATCTCTGCGTTCAACGGAAGCTCCGCCAGGTATAGTGATCCAGCAATCGCCTGATTTTTTTTGCAAGACGTTGGAACTGGATATTGGAAAATAAATCGGGTAAATCGAAGCAAGCTTGAACGATGCGTAGGCATTTGTTTTGTGCAGCAGATGGTCTCCCAAAACAAAATACTTTTTCATTTTACGGGAGAGTATTTTAGTAATCGTCACGCTTTTCTCCAGCTTTTTGGCATGATGTACTTGTCCGGTACAGTTGAGTCGCGATGGCAAAAAGAAAAACAGATTTCTAATGATTTTGAGTTCGCAGGTGTTGATGACAACATGTGTGATTTTGTTTTTCCGGATGTACTTTCTGATTGCCCAAAATGACTTTATCTGCGAAAGGAAATCAAATTGGTCAGGCATTTCAAGAATTCCCTCAAGTCTATCTTTTTCCGGAAACAATGGAAGTAGTTTTCGGTTACAACAAAGATGCGTAGATGCTTTTTTCAGATTGAGCGCATGTACAAAAGTGTAGATGCATTCTATATGAGACCCGCCAAGTTCTATGATCAATACGTTCATGAATGCAGTTTGTTTTTCTATTGTCCAAGTGTTTTGTTGTAGATGTCGATATAACGCATAGCGGCATGGTCCCAATTGAATTTGAGTTTGCGATCGCGCATCAGGACTTTTTTTTCTGAACTGTTGTAAAAATCATGCATGGCTTGTTGAAGTGTACGCTGCATGTTTTCGGGCTCAAAATCTGTGAAATAGTATGCCGCATCACCACCGATTTCTGGAAGACAGGTATGGGTTGATAGTAGAATCGGCTTTTCAAAATACATGGCCTCCACCACCGGTATTCCGAATCCTTCCGCAATGGAAGGAAAAACAAAAGCTTCACTATTTTGCATGAGCCACCATTTTTCTGCCGTGGTCACACTGCCCGGCAAAATGACACGATCGGATACGCCATGTTTCTTGGCTTCGGCCTTTATTTTTTCGACATAAGAATCTTGCTGATAAATACCTGCGACTATAAGGTTGAAATCATTCCCCTTAAGGAGAGGAACAAGCACATGAAAATTTTTCTTTTCTGCAATCGTACCGATGCTGAACAGAAAAGGCTTATCATCCTGGATGAATTTCGGTTTTGAGGGAACATCGGTTTCTGTATCTACATTACATCCATTATATATCACATCCACAGGCTTGTTTGTAAAATCGATATGTTGTTTGATGAAATCCAGTGTGAATTGCGAAATGGCGGTAACATGGTCTGCTTGTTCCACCTGACGTCTGACTTTATCGAGCAGTTTTTTTTGTTTCGCTTCAGATTTTTTTTGTTCGACCAGAAAATTCAGATCGTGTATGGTCAGGATTTTTTTTATTTTTTTTCTGGATGGAAAATAGCGACTTCCCTGATAGGTTCCGTGCCAGAGATCCGCTTTTGCATGTATCGGATTGAAAAACTTGTGCCACGATTGTTGAATATGATATCCAATCTGATCTCCGGCAAAGCCCACCTGATTTTTGGGAACGTAAAAAGATAAGTTTCCGTTTAACTGCGATTTGTTTTTGACCAGACTTTTACTGAGTTGTTCGCAAAAAGTAAACAATCCCGTAAAAGGATATTTCATTCTTTCATCTTCTACAATGATGCGGGACTGGCTCATGTGTACAAATGTAGTATAAACATACGCTTGACAACTTTACGGGATGAGATGAATTTCATTAATTTGCAAGTCATGTCCACTCTCTTTTCCTACCAACCAGACAAATCCGATTTTAGGGCTTTAGCCCGTTGCATATCTCTGGTTGAGAATGCGGCAGAGGGGTATGAGACATTTCTCAGACAACTGCCATCCAGTTCCTTACAAAACATCATTGGTATCACTGGTCCTCCTGGCGCCGGAAAGAGCACTCTCACAGATGCGTTGATTGGCGAGCTGACAGCATCCGGAAACAGTGTGGCGGTGTTGTGTATTGATCCTTCTTCCCCCTTTCATCTTGGTGCTTTGCTCGGAGATCGTATTCGAATGAGCAGTTGGTATAGTCATCCAAACGTCTACATCAGATCGCTAGCCTCACGCGGATCGATGGGTGGACTGCATCCCAGAATCATCGAAGTGACGGAAGTGCTAAAAGCAGCAGGTTTTGACTGGATCATCATCGAAACAGTCGGCGTCGGACAAAGTGAGATTGAAATTGCGGGATTGGCTGATATCACTACAGTTGTTTTGGTCCCAGAATCGGGCGATGAAATTCAAACCATGAAAGCAGGGCTGATGGAAATTGCCGATGTGTTTGTGGTGAACAAATCTGATCGTCCGGGTGCGGATGCGTTTGTATCAAATTTAAGATTGATGCTGGCTCCGGCGTTTTCCGAGAAAGAGAGAGAAATTCCCATAGTAAAGACGAATGCGGCTTCTAAAGAAGGTGTTAGTGCCTTGAAGGATATTTTGATTCATATGGAACACCAGGTGAACAAAGACCGTAAAGCCGCATTGATGGCAGAGAAGGCGTATCAGTTGATCCGAAACAAGCGTATGGAGGATTTGGATAAAAATGATTTGAAAGACAGTATACTACGGGAGACTGGGGCGTTTAATCTGTTTCAGTTTATACAAAAATGGGTTTGATTTTTTTCATTATGCGCTTCAATAAAACAGGTCTGAAGATTTTCTAACTAAGCAGCATCGTTTTTCATTTTCTCCAACTTATCCCTGAGGTCGAACATCAGATCTCTTAAACGCGCCGCTTCCATGAAATCCATGTCTTTCGCGGCTTTTTCCATTTTCTTTTTCACAGAGTTGAACGCCTTCTCCAAGGCAGGCACAGATTCATACACTTCCTCCGCCTCTGAAAGAACGGCGGTTGACTCTTGTTGAACAGATGCGTCATAATGCGAAGAAGGGTCATATCCTCTCACATCAAGCACGCTGCCCTGTGCCATGATCTGATCGACGGATTTTTTTACGGTTGTGGGAATGATTCCGTGAGCTTGATTATAAGCCATTTGTTTTTCTCTCCTTCTTGATGTTTCATCTATTGTTTTCTGCATGCTCATGGTCATTTTATCAGCATAGAAAATAACCAGACCCTCCGAATTACGAGCTGCCCTACCTGCGGTTTGTGTCAGACTCTTCTCATTTCGTAAAAAACCTTCCTTATCGGCATCCATGATAGCAACGAGTGAAACCTCAGGCAAATCAAGTCCTTCGCGTAAAAGGTTGACGCCCACAAGAACATCGATTTTCCCGAGACGCAGATCACGAAGAATTTCAACACGTTCCAAGGTATCCACATCGCTGTGGATGTATTTTGATTTTATCTGTATACGTTCAAGGTATTTATGCATCTCTTCAGCCATTCGCTTGGTGAGTGTGGTGACCAATACCCGGTCTCCTTTCTGCACCCGTTGATCGATTTCATCGAGCAGATCATCAATCTGATGTAAAGTTGGTCTTACTTCAATAGGCGGATCTAAGAGTCCCGTCGGACGAACAATCTGTTCCACCACCACACCTTCACATTTTTGCAATTCATACTCTCCGGGTGTTGCTGATACATATACCACTTGGCCTGTCAGACTTTCAAATTCTTGAAAATTCTGCGGACGGTTGTCCATGGCGGAAGGCAGGCGGAATCCATACTCCACCAAGGTGAGTTTTCGGCTTCTGTCACCGCCATACATCCCGCTGATTTGGGGAATGGTTTGATGACTTTCGTCTATGATGGTAAGAAAATCGGAGGGGAAATAATCAAGCAGACAGAAAGGCCTTGCACCTGGTTTTCTTCTGTCAAAAAAACGGGAATAATTTTCAATGCCTGTGCAATATCCAAGTTCACGAATCATTTCAAGATCATATTGTACCCTTTCGCCTATACGCTGTGCCTCGATGTATTTTCCTACACTTTTAAAATATTCAACTTGTGCGTAGGCCTCATCCTGAATTTCGCTGATCACTTGAGCCAGCATGTCTTTCGGAGCGAGATAAAGATTCGCAGGAAATATGGCGGCGTGGTCCACGCTACTGATTCGCTTTCCGGATGAAAGCTCGAGAGTTTCTATACTTTCAATTTCATCACCGAAAAAACAGATTCTATAACCAAAATCAACATAGGGTAGGTTGATGTCGATGGTATCACCTTTTACCCGAAAAGAGCCACGTTCAAAATCACCCTGACTTCTGTGGTAGAGAGAGTTCACGAGAGAATGCAAAAAGCCCTGACGTGAAATGACCTGACCTTTTTGAATGCGTATGATGGCATTTTCATATTCGGAAGGATTTCCCATACCATAGATACAACTCACGCTTGCAACGACTACAATATCTCTTCTTCCGCTGAGCAATTGAGCGGTAGCCTGTAATCTCAATTTGTCAAGCTCTTCGTTGATGCTGAGGTCTTTTTCTATATAGGTATTAGTAACCGGCATGTAGGCTTCCGGTTGATAGTAATCGTAGTATGATACAAAATAACCGACCGCGTTTTCCGGAAAGAACTGTTTGAATTCGCCAT
>JAURKN010000240.1 GCA_030831725.1 Ferruginibacter sp. | reverse complement strand
GCAATCCTCATTGCCAATCAAACCATCCGGATTATTCTTATAAAATTCATTCATGATTTTGCTGACCAAGGCCTGTGTTTTTTCGGGATGGTCGGTATAGTTGTACAAGTATGCAATGTGATGACTAGGCTCGTTACCATGTGCATACTGACCGATCAAACCGGTTATGTCGCTTTGATTTCTTCCTGTGGTTTGTGATGGGGCATGGAACAAAGCATCAAGTTGTTTTTCCAATTTCTTTTTTCCGCCTATCATAGAAATATAGCCTTCCATGTCTTGAGGGAAATAGAAAGAATATTGCCAGCTGTTTGCTTCAGTAAAATGATTGTTCACTTCCCTTGGGTCAAATGGAGTTATCCATCCCCCATTTTGTCTGGGCCTCATGAAGCCAGTCTTAGCATCATACAAATTCTTATACTGTTGCGCTCTCAAAAAATATTTTTTCCATTCTCCTGAAATACCTGACAACCTTGCGAATTCACCGATACAATAATCATTGTATGCGTATTCCAAACATTTGCTCACACTTTCATGATCATCCTCCACTCCGATTACCCCTTTTTCCACATGCGCTTTCATGCCCTCATGATCCCAGTCAACAGCCGACATCATGGCTTTCCAAGCCAATGCGACATCAAAATCTTTTATGCCTTTTTGATACGCATCCAAAATCACCGGTATGCTGTGATTTCCAATCATGCAGTCTGTTTCACAGGATGAAAGCTCCCAGATAGGCAGTTGGCCTCCTTGCTGATAATGCACCAAAAAAGTTTTGATATAATCGAGTGTCCTTTTCTGATCAATGATTGTGTATAATGGATGCGTGGCTCTATATGTGTCCCATAGCGAAAAAACAGAATAGCAAGTGAAGTCTTCCGCTTTGTGAATCTTGTTGTCCATACCTCTGTATTGTCCATCCACATCCATATTGATATTGGGAACGATAGCCGTATGATACAAAGCCGTATAAAAAACTTTCTGCTTTTCTGTATCGTATGTTTTTATTTCGATTTTGGAAAGTTCTTTTTCCCATTTCTGATTCGCTTCCGTTCTGATTTCGGCAAATGATTTCCCACCCACTTCAGCTTCCAAGTTTTTCTTTGCACCCTCAACACTCACAGGCGAAATGGCCACCTTAACAAATAGATCGTGGGATTGTGTTTTTGGAAAATAGAAATAGGCCTTTAACTTTTTACCTGAAGCTTGATTGATTTGTTTTTCAATTTCAAAATTGTTTTGCCAGATTCCATAGCGATCGATGGGACTCGAAAATTTCATAACGAAATAAACATACTGATTAGACGCCCATGCTTTGCTTCTACGGAGACCGCTAACCGTAACACTATCTTCGATATGCAGAGAAGATTCGATTACCTCATCCCGATGTTCCAAATCCAAAATGACAAAAGGTTGTTTACTCGAGCTGAATGTATAATGATGATAACCTACACGCTCCGTAGCCGTCAGCTCTGCATGAATATTGTTTTTCAAAAGCTTTACATGATAGTAGCCCGGACTGGCAGACTCATTGGCATGTGAAAAAGAGGACCCATATTCCGTATTGATTGGAGAGGGAGTTCCATTGCCCGGCATCAGAAGTATATCTCCATAATCACTGCATCCGGTACCACTCAAATGGGTATGCGTGAATCCATACATAAATGAATCTGAATAATGATAACCGCTGCAACCATCCCAACCGGTAAGTCTGGTATCCGGACTCAACTGGACCATACCATGAGGCAAGGTCGCACCGGGATACGTATGTCCGTGGCCACCAGTTCCAACAAATGGGTTCACCCAGCTAGTAAATTGAGTTTGTGCAGTCAGGTATTCACAAAACAAAGTCAGGATTAATAAACAAATAATTCGGTTCATGTTATTGGCATTCAATTTCATTGCTCGAAAATAAAAAAAGCTTCCTGTTGAGGAAGCTTTTATTTTGAAAAGGTTTGGACATCAAAAAGGATTTTCGTCAGCAACTCCTGATGATGCGTTAGAATAAGCAGGAGAAGCTTGTGATCCATATGATGAATTCGACATTCCAGACTGTTGATTTGGTGAAGCATTTTCCGGACTGTTTGTGCCTAAGAGCTGTACGTTTTGAACACGCATTCTCAATGTGGCAGCAGGCTGACCTTCTTTGTTGCTGTATGCGTCTGCTTCAGGTGAACCTTCCGCATAGACGGTTCTGCCTTTAGTAAGATATTGGGAAACAGCAGTTCTGTCTGTCCAATAAGCACATTCCACCCAAGTGGTTCTTTCTTTCGGATTGCCTTGGCTGTCTTTGTATTTTTCGGTGTGTGCCACACTGAAGTTGATGACATTTTTACCATTGACTTCTTTTACAATACAGTCTTTTCCGAGGTTTCCGATGATTTGCAGTTTGATCATGTTGTTTTGTTTTTATGTTAATCGATGTATCTGAATCTTTGATCAAGTTAGGACGTTAATCATACGTTTGATATGAATCGTCTGATGAGTTCTACACAAATAATGAACAAAAGCCTTGGATTAGTTCATTTTCTTTTTCAGGTTACTTACCTGATCTTGCAAGTTCGTAACCAGATTGGCAAGTGAATTCACATCCCAACGCTGTTGCGAAGCAACCTTTCCGATCACCACCTGAGCCAGCCATAATTCAACCACATCTTCGGTGTTGATTTGGTAAGGTTGAAAATTCGGATTGTCACTCTCAAGCGTAATTTTATTCTTGACTTTTGCATTTTTTTGGATGCGCTTATACACTATCCCCTCATTTTTACTGACAACAATGTAGGCTTGTCCGTTTTTCACATCATCCATCGAATCAATCTTTTCACCAACGATAATGCTTCCGCTCGGCGTTGGCAACATACTGTCTCCTATGATTTCAAAAGCACGATACTGACCGCCTTTCAACATGGGCAACGTGAATGTATTCAACTCGTCGATGAACTCGCTGTCGGCATAACTGGTCAGATATCCTGCTGCGGCCTTTACTGGAACGAAATGGATAAGATTTCTTTCAGAATCCCCCATTTTCTGCATTCTTCTTTTCTGAAGATATGAGCCACCTCCCGAACCATTCGATACGGATAAGTCCCTTAATAACAATTCATCAAGGGATAATTTGAACATTTGGGCGACCAACTCCAGAACTTCCATTCTGGGCTCCGCCCTTTCTTCTTCGTATGCTCCAATCAATGAACGTTTGACATTCAGTTTCTGAGCAAATTCCTCCTGTGTCCAGCCACGGAGTTTGCGAAGGTACTTGAGATTCTGTCCGGCTTTCGTCATGATAAACTAATTTGATTAGCACAAATATACTAAATTTTTTAGTTTACCAAAAAAAAATATTTTTTCTTTTGAAGTATCGACCCATTTTGATAACAATGAAAACGAAATTATTATGCCGATTTTGCGTATGAAGTTCGGAATGAAATTATCAACTACTTTTGTATCAAATCTGATCATGATGCTAACTTCTATCCATAGCCTCACTCGATGGGCTGTTCTTTTCTTCGGTTTATGGACCTTGTTCAATGCAGTTCGTGGCGTTGTTTCGAAAAAAGGATACGATAAACCAGACAACCTGAGCAATTTGTTTTTCATGATTTCCTGCGACATTCAATTGTTGATCGGCATCATTATATACGTTTCAAACGGATGGTTTGAAAAACTTACAGGTGGTATGGGGCCGGTTATGAAAGATACTTATTCCCGTTTCTTTGCCGTTGAGCATGCGTTCACCATGATTCTCGCATGGATTTTAGTGCATGTGGGAAGAACCGCGGTAAAAAAAGCATCATCTCATAAAAAACATAAGGCTATGCTCCTATACTTCGGACTTGCCTTATTGCTTATCTTGATTTCCATTCCTTGGCCTTTCAGGGAAGTAATCGGAAAAGCATTATTCCCATCTTTTTAATTTACAACATGTCTAAATCTAACCCTAAAAAACCGGTCATCCTCATTACCAACGACGACGATATAACGTCTCCGGGTATTCGAAGCTTGGTGGAGGCGGTAAGTGATATCGGAAAAGTAGTCGTGGTGGCTCCCGATAAACCTCAAAGCGGAATGGGACATGCGATTACCATCGGCTCTCCCCTACGTATGAATAAGGTAAAATTGTTCGGCGATATCGAAGCATGGCAAACCAGTGGCACACCGGTAGACTGCGTCAAGCTAGCCGTAGACAAGGTTTTACATCAAAAGCCCGATATATGTTTGAGTGGCATCAACCATGGCGCAAACCATTCCATCAATGTGATCTACAGTGGTACCATGTCTGCCGCTATGGAAGCTTCCATCGAAGGTATTCCCAGTATCGGTTTCTCACTACTCGACTACAGCTACGACGCTGATTTCAATCCTGCAAAAGCAATTGTCAGGAAAATGGTTTTGGAACTGCTTTCAAAAAAAATAAAAGACCCTCATTTTCTGCTCAATGTGAACATTCCGAATGTACCATTGAAAAAAATCAAAGGCATAAAAATATGCAAGCAGGCTTATGCAAAATATGATGAGGAATTTGATGAACGTGTGGACCCTCAGGGTAAAAAATACTTTTGGTTAACAGGCGTTTTCAAAAATTTTGATAAGGGAAAAGATACCGATGTATGGGCCCTCAAGAATAATTATGTAAGTGCTGTTCCCATTCAGTTCGATCTCACGCACTACCAATTGAAAAAACAAATCGAAAAAGAAAACTGGTTCAAATGAAAGGTTTGAAAGATGATGTGATAATAGGTGCAGGTATAGGCTTGATCGCTCCGGTTATTGGGCTATTGGCTTTCAAATGGGCACGCTTTGGGGTTTTCTCCTATACGGAGTTTTTCCAATTTATTTTTTTACAACCCGGCCACAGGGTTTTGAGTGCAGGACTTAGTGTAGCCATGGTAGCAAATGCGCTGGTTTTTACCATATGTATCAATACCAAAAAAGATAAAATTGCGAAAGGGGTATTTATTTCTACCTGCATTTACGGCATCGTCATCTTGTTGTTGAAAGCCATTTCCTGATTTCAAATACAGGGGTCCAAATCCTCTCTCATTCTCACTCTCATTCTCATTCTCATTCTGCACCCTGGCTTTCTTTCTCTTTCTCTCTCCGACTTTCACTCTCCCAATGAAGAGTCCTGAAACAACCCATCAACGAATGCTTGTTGATCGAACACCAATAGGTCTGTGGCTTTTTCTCCCACACCAATGAATCGTACCGGAATGTTAAATTGATCTGCAATGGCCAATACCACTCCGCCCTTTGCTGTGCCATCAAGCTT
>JAURKN010000239.1 GCA_030831725.1 Ferruginibacter sp. | reverse complement strand
TTGCAGGTGTTGGATGATGGACATCTTACCGACAATAAGGGAAGGGTGGTGAATTTCAAAAATACAATCATCATCATGACCAGCAACCTTGGAAGTCAGATCATACAAGACAGGTTCGAGGAAGTGAATGATAAAAACAGAGATGAAGTAGTGGAAGGAACAAAGGCGGAGGTAATGGGACTATTGAAGCAAACCATAAGACCTGAGTTTTTGAATCGTATTGACGAAGTGATCATGTTTCAGCCCCTTTTGAAAAAAGAAATCCGAGGGATCATTAAGATTCAGCTGAATGAATTGAAAAACAGGTTGATGCAAAACGGGTTGAAACTCGAATTCACCGATTATGCCATTGATTATCTTTCGGAAAATGGTTTTGATCCGCAATTCGGAGCAAGGCCGCTTAAGCGCCTCATTCAAAAAGAGGTTGTCAATCCGCTGAGTAAAAGAATCCTGGTGGGAGACCTCAATCCTGAATGGCCGGTAATGGTTGATGTTTTTGATGGTCTTGTCGTTTTTCGAAATGAGGCGGTAAAACGGGAGAATACTTTAGTTGAGGAATGATATCTTTTTGATAATTAACAAGTTATCAACTTTAACAATGGATTGTGATGAACGGCATTGGAACGCAGTGAAAAAAACAATATCTTCACTCGAATCGGTTATTTAGATCACATGAACCAATAACCTGAATTTTTGTTACAAATAAGTAAAGAATAAGAACGATTATGGCATTCAAGAAAGAAATTTTAGAAATTATAGAACCTAAGGATGTTTTTGTTGGAAATCCTAAAGCGCCTGTGACCTTGGAGGAGTTTGGAGAATATGAGAGTGAGGTTTGCGCTAAAGCGAATGAAGTGGTTAAAAAATTGCTTGAGGATTATGATGGTCAGATCAGATTTAATTTCAGGCATTTTCCGATGACCAAAATTCATCAACGTAGTATGAAAGCAGGTGAGGCCGCCGTAGCCACCGCCCAGGAAGGCAAATTCTGGGAAATGCATAATATCCTCTTTGCAAACAGAAGAAATTTAGGCACCACCAGTTTGAAGCTTCACTCGAAAGAGGCTGGAGTAAAAAGCAAGAAGTTTCTAGATGACCTCGTAAATGCTACTTTCGGATGGCAGGTACAGGGCGACATCAAAGAAGGATTGGACAGAGGTGTGAAAGATGTACCTACTTTCTTCATCAACGGAGTAATGGTTACAGGTAAGCCCACGTATGAGGAGCTTAGCAAACAAATAGAATCTGCGCTGAAAAAATCAAAGAAAAAAGCACCTGCTGCACCAAAAGTTAAGGCTTGATTTTTCAACCAGCCAGTTTATAACCGACCCATACTGCCAAAATTCCCAATACAAGAGAAGCGATTGTATATATCGCTAATGTCAGATATTTTCCATCTTGTAGCAGCATTAGATTATCGTGACTGAACGTAGAGAAGGTGGTAAATCCGCCGCAAACACCTGTTGCCAGAAATAACCTCCATTCGTCATTCATCCAGGTTTGACTCTTGGTAAGACCAAAAACAATTCCGATCAGAAGACTGCCTAATATGTTGATGCACATGGTAGCCCAATGTTGGTTGGGAACAGAAAAAACAAAGGAGGAAAGGTAACGGAGCATAGACCCGATCATTCCGCCTATTCCAACAATCCAAATGTGCTTCATGAAATGAATTTTATGGGAAATGGGTGAAGTTGATAAACCAGATACCATCTGTTTTTTTCAAAGATAATTCCAGAGGTTGAGAAAGCATCTCATGATTTACAATCATGGTTATGTTGGTTTCGTCTTTTTCTTCCCATTTTTCCATTTTCCAACTTCTAATCGCATTTTCCGATTTCAGTTCCGGAGAAACAGAAGCGTAAAAAAGCGTAAATGAATTCAGTGAACTGTAATTCGTTTCATTCGAGCTTAATATTGGCTTCACGGATGCAAAATCACCTTTCAGTAAATTTTCCACAAAACGCCTTCCGGTTTCCATCGGATTTTTTTGATCAAGCTGACTTTCATCCGAATGACAACGTGAAAATATCGCAATACAGATGAAAAGAATGGCAGAGATTGTTATTTTTTTGAAGGTCATAATGGTTAAACTTATTATTGGATAACGGTATCCAGGTTCAAATTTTTCAGGGCATCATCCAGTTTTTTCATTTCTGCATCTGCTCCTTTTTTAAGAGAATCAACACCTACCTTGTTGATTTCATCTAGGGCATCTTTCAATTTTTCAGCGCTCTGGCTTCCATTTTCTTTCATTTTTTGCATGCCGATAGTAAGAATAGAATTCAGATCGAAAGCGACTTTCCATTTGCCGTCCTCTTTCACCAAGGTAAAATCCATTTTATCTGGTTCATTCTTATGTTTGACTTCCACGATGGCTTCATCGCCCTGATATTTCACTTTACCGATTACGATATTTTCCTTCAGATATCTAGAACTTTCGATGGAGGAATTGCTATCCAGTTTGGAAATCATACTCATCATGTCGAGTAAGGGCTTGCTTTCTTTGGTGGCGTATTGTCTTGCACTTTCAATGTCTCTTTTAGACATGGCATCGAAAAATGATTGTAATACTGTTTCCGGATTCCCGGCATCTTCATTGTTACAACCGATAATTGCAATACTTATAAAAAGGAGTGATAATAAAGTCGTTTTCATGGTCATTCTAATTTCAGAATTCGTGTAAAAAATGTTTTGATTGATGGATGAGAGATAAAGGAAAAATCCAACCTGATGTTTCAAATCGGTTGGATTTTCGGTGTAAAATTAGGAAAAGCTAAATGAAAGAAGGTTGATTCTTCCTGAATTAACAAATCAAATTCCGTTATCTGATTTTTTCTCTATCGATTTTTCATTTTGTTTTTCTTCTTTCGCTTTTTGGTTTCTTTCGTCATCTGTATTGTAGGCCTTGATGATTGATTTCACAAGTCTGTGACGGATTACATCTTCTTCATCTAATTCGATGTATGAAATTCCATCAATATATCGTAATACACGAGTTGCTCTAAACAAGCCGCTTTGTTGATTTTTAGGTAAATCAATTTGTGTAGGGTCTCCCGTAATGATGGCTTTTGCATTGGGCCCTGTACGGGTGAGAAACATTTTAATCTGAAGGTCGTTCGTATTTTGAGCTTCATCCAAAATGATGAACGCATTGTCCAATGTTCTTCCTCTCATATAAGCTAGAGGTGCGATTTCTATCGTCCTTGTACTCATATAATAGCCCAGTTTGTCTGCAGGTATCATATCATCCAGAGCATCATATAGCGGACGCAGATATGGATCAATCTTTTCTTTTAAATCCCCAGGTAAGAAGCCTAAGCTTTCACCTGCTTCAACAGCAGGTCGAGTAAGGATGATTTTCTTTACTTGTTTATTTTTTAAAGCCCTTACCGCAAGAGCGACAGCTGTGTAAGTTTTACCGGTACCTGCAGGTCCTATGGCAAAAACGATATCATTTTTATCGCAAGCTTGAACCATCATTTTTTGGTTTTGTGTCCTTGCTCTTACTGTTTTGCCATTTGGTCCGAATACAAGCACATCATTCGGATTTCTTTCAATGAAGTTGTCGATTGTTTTTTCGTCATCACCACCCAGTATCTGCTCGAAATAATTTTCGCTCATGTGGCCGTTTCGTTGCATGTACTGAATCAGAAGTCCGATTTTTTCCCGTGCTGTTTCTATTTGCTCGGGAGCGCCGCTGAGTTTGATTTGAGTTCCGCGGCTCAGGATTTTTAATAAGGGGAATTTCCTTTTGAGGAGATCCAGCTTGCCGTTGTTTACCCCGAAAAACTCGATTGGGTTAACGGTGTCGAGGTTGATGATGGTTTCTGTCAACGTTTTCGGATTTTGCTGAAGATACCGTAAAACGATATCCGCAGTGGGTGATTAATTGATTTTTGAGCTCTAACCAAATTTAACTCAAACGAATTGTAATTCAATCAAATGATTTATCAACATTTGTTAATAGTAACGTTAGTTTAACGTTGTAGTTATATACAACATGATCATCAAACAAATAAATAAAAGACTAAAACCGAGCGAGCAATTTCAGATTTAGCAATCTGGGAGTGAGTTTGTTTGGAATGGCATAAGTAGCATTCGCGTAATCACGGATCAATTGAAAAGATATCGTGTTTGAACGATTTATGACGTTAAAAACCTCAAGACTTACCCAAATATTGTCGATGGATTTGAATGGGCTATGGCTTCTTCTTTTATTTTTTGGCCCGAGTAAAAGAGCGCTTAGTCCAAGGTCTACTCTGATGTATGGATCCATGACCAAGGCGTTTCTGTATTTGGTGCTGTTCGGAATGTTATAGGGTAGGTTGGAACCATATAACAAATTGACATGCATTTTAAAGTTTTTGTTTGTTGCCAAATAATCCTGTAGGAAAAGTCCTGCAGTGATGAGACGGTCTGTCGGTCTCCGTAGGTAACCGATGTTTCGTTTAAGGCTATCCGTTATTTGCTGGTCTGCTGTCCCGGGCTGTATGATTTCACCTTGTGCGTTGAGATATTCAAAATAATGGTCGTCTTTAAGGTCTTCTCTTGTTCTCATGATGCCTAAGCTGATCCAGCTTTCCGCATCTTTGACCAGCTCACTGAAAAGGCGGAATTCCAATCCTGTAGAATATGCCTTCGCATTGTTACCACCCAAATAACTGATCCTAACATTGTCGATGTCGTAAGGAATCACATCCCACATCGATTTATAATACGCCTCGGAACTGATGCGGTATTTTCTTCCATTGATGCCCGTGAACAAATAATCCATTCCTACAATCCACTGTGCTGATTTTTGCGCTTTTATGTTTGTTTGAATGGTTCCGTCGGGTTTTCTGAATTCCCTGTAAAAAGGTGGTTGCTGGTAGAGCCCTATACTGCTTCTGAAAATGATGTCTTTTTTCCATTCAGGGTTATAAACGCAAAGCAACCTCGGGCTGATCAGCCATTCATGATTGAGATTGTTGCTTTGGAAACGGATGCCTGGCTGCAATGAAAAATATCCTTTCGCCAGGTTCCATTTGAATTGATGCTGAACAAATCCGCTCCACTTCAAAATATTCAGCGACGTGTTTGAAATGATGCTTTTACTGAGTGTGAGATTTCCCGGTGTATAGGGTAGTGTGTAACCTGCTGAATCCTGCCACTCGAATTGGTTGACTCTGTCTGTGATGAATGTTTTGTCTATTTGCACACCCCAACTTGTTTGTTGTGATCCATTTTGAATGTTGCCTCTGTGCTGTGCAGTAAGTATGTCTATATTCAAAACATTTCTCGCATATTGTTGGTATCTGCCCGCACCTAGCGGATTGATGATTTCTCCGAATGTGCTGCTAGTGTTGTTTAAGTCACGTTCTCCAAACAAATAGGCACTTGCGATATCGAAACTTTCTTTTTCACGGTCTCGAAAATGACTGATCATCCATTTGATATTCCATTTTTCACGTGGCTTGTTGTTCCAGGTTAAACCGGTGAGAGAGGTAGCATATCTGTCCTTTTCTGCCCCTTCGAAATATATATCGAGTCCGAGATTGGAAGCATACAAAGGGGAAAAGACAGCTGCTGTTTTTTGCACAGATTCAGGGAAAAAATTGAACCTCGATTTTGAATAAATTCCCAAAATTTCGATGCTGTTTTTTTCATTGATCTTATACTGTAAAAGTCCTTGGAAATCTGATGCGGATGGTAGATATGAACCTACGGTAGCCTGACTGCTCAGTATGGATTGGTTGTTTCTGTTTCTTGCTGCAACAAGCAAACCTAACTTATTGTTTGCCGAACTAGCTTCCAAGCTAATTCCTTGTTCCAACAAACTCACATAGGCAGAGCCTGAAAATGAACGTGGTTTTTTGTATTGGATATCGAGTATGCTGCTCATTTTATCGCCATATTTCGCACCAAAACCACCATTGAAAAATGATATGTTTTTTACGAGTTCGGGATTGATCAGACTGAGTCCTTCCTGTTGTCCCTGGCTGATCAGATAAGGCCTAAAAACTTCAAAATCATTGATGTAAATCAGATTTTCATCAAAATTTCCACCACGAACATTATAACCGGAACTGAGCTCATTGCTGCTACCCACAAGTGTTTTGATCAGTGCTTCGATTCCTCCTGTGGCAGATGGCAGATTCAAAGCATTTTTAGGGTCGATGCTTATTTTTCCTGTCTCTCTTTTTTCTCTGTCATCGTAGATCGTAATATTTGAGAGATATTTCTTTTCAAATCCAAGTTTGACGTTAATTTCAATCACGCTATCCGCAAAAGGTCGATTGGTTCTCCATGTATAAGAGACATTAGGGGTTAACAAATAAAAACGGATCTCTGTGCTGTCTGCGTTGGGCATGACGAAACGATACATACCGTTTGCATCAGTTTCATGAATGGCATTCATTCTATCTGATGCTATCAACACGTTTCGTATGGGGATATTGAAAGAATCGGTCACCCTGCCTTGTATGCGGACTAATTCATTTTGAGCTGAAACAGCAGTATATAAAAAAAGCCCCAAAAACAGAATGATGATCTTTCTCATGGCGGTGGGTTATTATCCGGCGATCATGAGTTGCTTAATGGTTTCGGTAGGATTGGCCGATCCGAAAACGGTGTTGCCAGCTACCAAAACATCAGCTCCGGCCTCTTTGATGGAAGCGGCATTGGCGGTTGTTACCCCACCGTCAATTTCTATCAATACCGATAAACCGGCATCGGTAATCATTTTGCGTAATGTTTTTATTTTTTGCAGCGTGTGAGGGATAAAAGACTGTCCACCGAAACCTGGATTGACACTCATCAAACAAACAAGATCGATTTCATGAAGGATGTCCTTAAGAGATTCCACAGGAGTATGGGGATTTAACGCAACGCCTGCTTTCATGTCAAGCGATTTGATTTGCTGTATATTTCTATGAAGATGTGTGCAGGCTTCAATATGCACGGTCAGATTATCCGCACCTGCTTTTTTGAATGCTTCCGCATATTTTTCCGGTTCTTCGATCATCAGATGCACATCGAGGCATTTGGTGGTTGTTTTACGGATGAAATCCACAATCATTGGTCCATAGCTGATGTTAGGAACAAAACGTCCGTCCATGATATCAAGGTGAAACCATTCCGCTTCACTGGAATGTATCATTTTACAATCTTTTTCCAGATGCAGAAAATTGGCTGACAAAAGAGAAGGTGCGATGATGGTCATGGATGATTTTTTTGCAAGATAACACAAAGCAGGGAACTGTGATTATTAGCTATATTAGTCTTGTTTTTGGTTCAGGCGCTCCGTAGCTTCCCGTGCTTCTTCAAAGCTAGAGTCAAACATTAGCGCTTGTTGATACGATTCAATGGCAAGTTTGAACTGAGACTGTTTTTCATAACAAACGCCCATCCAATAATAACCTTCAATAAAACGATTATTCAGTGTGACTGCTTTTTTAAGAACAAGGAGAGCATCTTCATATTTTTTCATTTCAATCAAACAGATCGCTTTTTCACGGTATGCTTCCATGAAGCCGAATTCTGTTTGTATGCATTTGTCGAAATAATCTATTGCTTTTTGCCAATCACGAAGAGATTCAAAATACGTTCCTCGAATGTAATGAGCCTCTTTGATATATTTTTCAGGGTCTGATTTTTCAATATAATCAGCTACAGAAAGCGATTTTATATTTTTACTACC
>JAURKN010000238.1 GCA_030831725.1 Ferruginibacter sp. | reverse complement strand
TTCCTCAAGTGCTTCGATTTTCAAAGCGGAATTAAGAAACAGATACGGGATATCATTGACGGATAAGAAATCTAAGGGAAAGCAAATCATCCTATGCATGATTACGGAAAATGAGGATGAAAAAGCGAGATACAATCTAGATGTTACCATTGACACCATAAAAATCAGCGGAAATGAGACGGGCATTTTTTACGCTTTTCAATCCATTCTTTTTTTACTACCTCCCCAAAAGGATCATCCCTCCATTCAAGCACAAACTATAATCGATTCTCCCCGATTCGAATATAGAGGACTTCATCTTGATGTGTCCAGGCATTTCAGATCGGCCCAATACATCAAAAAATACCTGGACATCATGGCGATGCACAAATTGAATCGGTTTCATTGGCACCTCACAGACGATCAGGGATGGAGGATTGAAATCAAAAAATATCCTAAACTAACGGAAACGGGAAGCCGAAGAAGTAAAACCCTTGTGGGTCCTTATGGAACGGGCATTTACGACAACACACCACATCAAGGATTCTACACGCAAAAAGAGATTCGAGAAATCGTATCATATGCTGCAGAGCTTAAAATCATGATCATACCTGAGATCGAAATGCCCGGACATGCATCAGCCGCATTAAGCGCGTATCCTTTTCTGGGTTGCACCAAAGGGCCTTATGAAGTCATGGAAACATGGGGCGTTTCGGAAGATGTCATTTGTGCCGGAAATGACAGCACGCTTCGTTTTTTTGAAGATGTGATTGATGAGGTCGCGGCACTTTTTCCTGGAAAATACATCCACATCGGAGGAGACGAATGCCCAAAAACCAGATGGAAAACATGCGAAAAATGCCAGTTGAAAATGCAAATGCTGAAATTGAAAGATGAACATGAATTACAGAGCTATTTCATTAAAAGTATGGAGCGACATGTTAATACCAAGAATAAAAGTATGATTGGGTGGGACGAGATACTCGAGGGCGGTCTGGCACCAAATGCGGTTGTGATGAGCTGGCGTGGAGAATCCGGAGGAATCGAAGCTGCAAAAATGAACCATAAGGTAATTATGACCCCCGGGAAACCCCTCTACTTCGACCATACGCAATCCTTACACGAAGACTCCGTTACACAAGGCGGCTATAATTCACTAGAGATGGTTTACGGATATAATCCGATACCTACGGAGCTTGACGCGAATCAGGCAAAATACATTCTTGGGGCTCAGGCGAACATGTGGACAGAATACATGAACAATGAAAAAAAACTGGAGTACATGCTTCTACCAAGAATATCAGCACTTTCCGAATCGGTTTGGAGCAGAAACGAGAAAAAGGATTGGAATACATTTCAGCAAAAATTACCCTGGCTTTTTTCAAAATATGATTTCTTAGGACTGAACTACAGCAGGGCTTATTATGATTTGGAACCCATAGTCTCTTCCGATGAGAAGGGCAGATTGTTCTGGAATCTGAAAAGCCGTT
Organism: Ferruginibacter sp.; assembly: GCA_030831725.1. GTDB lineage: Bacteria > Bacteroidota > Bacteroidia > Chitinophagales > Chitinophagaceae > Ferruginibacter. The sequence continues at coordinate 1,515 of JAURKN010000238.1, read as the reverse complement.
TCCCAAATGCGAACATCATCACCCAAACGCCCAACCAAAAAGAAGAAAAAAAATATGAAGCTCCCATTCCAATTTCAAGCAATGGTACATATGTTGCCAGTTTGAAAAACGAGAAAGGCATTTCACTCAGTTCTCCCCTTTCACAAGCGTTTTTTCTTCATAAGGCTAGCGGGATGAAATGTACGTTGACTCCTCTTCCTGACTATAGATACCCCGGAAATGGTTCACTTACAATGGTGGATGGGATTTTGAACGATAAAGGTCTTTCATCATCTTCGGAATTTTTGGGATATTGGGGCCAGGACGTTTCTGCCATCATCGATCTTGAAAAAGAAACCGAATTTTCCTCTATAAAAATCAGATTTTTCCAACAACCTGCCAGCTGGATCTATGCTCCTGAATCAGTGACAGTTTGGTTAGGGAATGACAGCACCAACTTGGAAAAATGGAATCTGAACCCAATGGTACAAGGAGAAAGACACATTACATATGATTTTAATGAAAAAAGGTCCGCCAGATTTATAAAACTTACCATAAAGTGCTCATCTACGATACCTGAAAACAAACCCGGCGGTGGTAATCCGGCATGGTTATTCATGGATGAAGTAATTGTGGAATAATACAAACATCTCGTTGATTAAAAATTGGTGAAATCTGATGAATTTTCGATATTTTTATCGCAAATTATGCAGACCATGCGCTATTATTTTATGCTGGCTTTCATGCTGGTTATTGGAATTCATTCTAAGGGCCAAAATTTATCTTTCACTTGTCCTCGCGACACGGTATTGGGATGTAATACCGCATGCTTTAATTTTAAAGCATATATACCAGACATCAAATCGCAAGCTTGTGATTACACACTAGAGGATGTGACCCGTATTTCTGCTTGCAGACCATACGATCCACCAGACGTACCTGGTCCAACCGCAGGTCTAACTATTGACGATCGATATTCCGATACTGTTTTTTTACCTTTTACCTTTCCTTTCTATTGTACAGACTATACGAAACTTATTGTGAGTACAAATGGATATTTATCATTTGACATCACACAGGCCCAACTTTTTGCTGACTGGAATTTAACACCGGGCAATGTACCTAATACGCAATACGACAAAGCCCTCATCATGGGACCTTGGCATGATTTGGATCCAGGTGTGCAAAATTCTCCTACAAGACAAGTTAAAGTTCAAACCGTAGGTACCGCTCCAACGCGCAAATGGGTATTGAGTTTTTATAAACTTCCATTGTTCAGTACCACATGTAACCCACTGATCGAAAACACACATCAGATCGTTTTGCATGAATCCACAGGAATCATCGAGGTATTCATTCAGGACAAACAAATTTGTCCTTCTTGGAATTCCGGTAAAGCCATGGTGGGATTGCAGGATGAAACAAGAACGAAAGGAATCATGGCCCCGGGTAGAAGAGCCACTGATCCTTCTTGGGGTTCAATCGGCATGAATGAAGTGTGGCGTTTTTATCCAGCAAATGGGCCTACAACATTCC
>JAURKN010000237.1 GCA_030831725.1 Ferruginibacter sp. | reverse complement strand
ATCTATCCATATTTCCGGATGGTGAAATGATTCCAAGTGTATCAGACCTTATTTTATTGGCATTATTGTCTCTTTTTTGTACGGTTCTGGCTTTTCTGCTCCAGCTTGAAGCTTTAAAAAAGATATCGGCGTTTACGGTAAATCTATCCTATAATCTGGAACCCGTTTATGGTGTTTTGCTGGCATTTTTCATGTATAAGGAACATGAAATGCTGAACCGCCATTTTTATGTAGGAATCGGATTGATTATGCTGGCCATTGTGTTGCAAACGATTCGAACTTTGAAAAAGGGGCGTTATTGATTGAACTGGATACTGAACTCCAGCTTGGCAAAATGTGAAAACATAGCGCTTACACCACAGTATTTTTCTTTGGATAATAAAACCGCTCTTTCCATTTTAGACTGATCATCCTCTGCAACTTTTATGCGGTAAATGATATTGACTTGATGGTAGATTTGCGGATGTTCATCTGTGAGCTCCGCTTCCACATCAACATGAAAATCAGAGAAAGGAACTTTCATTTTATGTAAAATGGATACAACGTCTATGCCAGTACAACCTGCCAGTGAGGCAAGCATCAGTTTTTTTGGACTAGGACCAGCGCCCTGTGATTCTGAAGAGGTGGTATCCATGCTGAATCGGTATTGATCGATGCCGGATTCGAAAGAAAGACCGCTTTTGTGGCTGGTTTTTACGATATGTTTTACGGGGGAGAGGGACATTTTTTTGAGTTTGGAGCTTAAGAAAAGGGATTTTTACAAAAATAGTTGAGAATAATGTGAAATTATTGAATGAAATGATTACCTTTGCCCTCCAAAATTCAGGAACATGGCCAGAGTATGTCAGTTGACCGGAAAGAAGCCGATCACGGGAAACAAAGTTTCTCACTCAAATATCAAAACCAAGCGCAGATTTTTACCGAATCTGCAAACCAAGCGTTTTTTCCTTGCTGAAGAAGACAAGTGGATTACGCTGAAGCTTTCATCTGAAGCCATCCGTACCATCAACAAAAACGGATTGTACAGTGTTGTGAAAGAATTGAGAGCAGCAGGAGAAAAAATCTAATCATTATTATTAAAGAAGCATAACATGGCAAAGAAAGGAAACAGGGTTCAGGTGATCATGGAATGTACCGAGCACAAAACCAGCGGAATGCCTGGAACAAGTCGCTACATCACCACCAAGAACAAGAAGAACACCCCTGAGCGTATGGAATTGAAGAAATTCAACCCCATCCTCAAGAAAGTAACAGTACATAAAGAAATCAAGTAATTCACCCGGAACTCACAGTATCATTCTGTAAGTACTGAAAAATAAAACAACATGGCAAAAGCAGCAAAAACGGCGATCAAGACCAAAGACCAAAAGGCGGCAGCTGAGGCTAAAAACTGGACTAAAGTAATTCGCACCATCAGAAGTCCAAAAACCGGCGCTTATACTTTCAAAGAGGCTATGGTTCATAAAGACAAGATCAAAGAGCATCTCGGACAGTAATCTGACCGTAAACAATAATGCAAAGCTGTTCGACAACGAACAGCTTTTTGTTTTGTAATCTGTCGGAAAAAGGATTGAAATCAAAGGAGTTTAATACCTTTATTCACATTGACAACAGAAATAACATATGGGACTATTTGACAAATGGTTTGGGAAAAAAGAGCAAAAAGAGACTCTAGACCAGGGATTACAGAAAACAAGGGAAGGATTTTTTAGCAAGATTGCCAAGGCGATCACAGGGAAAAGCACTGTTGATGGTGATGTACTTGATGAAATTGAGCAGGCGTTGGTCGGAGCGGATGTGGGTATCGCCACAACCATCAAAATCATAGAACGAATCGAGAAAAGGGTTTCCCTCGACAAATACACGAATGCCTCAGAGTTGAACCGCATGATCAAAGAGGAAGTTCAGGAAATGCTGCGTTTGCATTCAGGCGAAAATAAATTCAAAAGTTTTGAGTTACCCTCAGATAAAAAGCCGTTTGTCATTTTGGTAGTTGGCGTTAACGGTGTCGGCAAAACGACAACCATCGGTAAGCTGGCGCATAATTTTAAAATGGCCGGTAAATCTGTGTTATTAGGAGCCGCAGATACATTCAGGGCTGCCGCTGTAGATCAGCTTACGATTTGGAGCGATAGGATTGAAGTGCCTATCGTTAAAAAAGAAATGGGCAGCGACCCGGCTTCTGTGGCGTATGATACCGTAATAAGTGGTGTGGCACGACAATCAGATGTGATTTTGATAGATACTGCAGGAAGATTGCATAATAAGGCCCATTTGATGGATGAACTTTCCAAAATCAAAAGAGTGATACAAAAAGTGATTCCGGATGCACCACACGAAGTATTACTGGTATTGGATGGCAGTACCGGACAAAACGCATTGGAACAAGCCCGTCAATTTACAGCAGCTACCGAAGTGACCGGATTGGCGATTACAAAGCTTGATGGCACAGCAAAGGGCGGAGTGGTATTGGCCATTGCAGATCAATTTAACATTCCGGTACGATTCATTGGTGTGGGAGAAAAAGCCACAGACTTATTGGTGTTCGATCAACAAGCATTCGTTGATGGGTTGTTTCAGGACTCTTCATTGGGAGAGTGAAAGTCGGAGTGAGAGTGAGAATGAGAATGAGTGAGGATTTGGACACTTGTATTTGAAATCAGGAAATTGCTTTCAACAATAAGATGACGATGCCGTAAATGCAGGTAGAAATAAATACCCCTTTCGCAATTTTATCTTTTTTGGT
>JAURKN010000236.1 GCA_030831725.1 Ferruginibacter sp. | reverse complement strand
TGCGCATATAGATCATATAGATGACGAACTGATTGACATGCTTGCACAGAGAATGATTCTCGCCGAAAAAATGGGTGGACTTAAAAAAGAAATCGGGGTTACTATCCTTCAAACGGAGCGATGGAATCAGATCTTGGAAAGAATCTCAGACAGGGCCTCCAAGCTAGGATTGAGTCAGGATTTTATTAAAAGATATTTTGATGCGGTTCATCTTGAAAGCATCAATCATCAGAATAAAATCATGAATGGATGAGTCTATTCTCTATTACATATCAAATACACGGAACTTCCAAAAACACCTTGATTTCAAGTGATAGTTTAAATGATATCATTCAGGATCAGTCCAATATTGTTTTCATCACTGATGAAATGGTTATGTCTCATCATTCCGCTTTTTTCAGCGACAAAAAAAACATCGTAATACCCTACGGAGAAAAAAATAAAAATCTAGAGACACTTAACATTTTGCTTGAAAAGTTTCTGAATTTGAAATTGGGAAGAGGGCATAGGATAGTCGGAGTAGGTGGAGGAATGATTACCGACTTGACAGGTTTTGCCGCAAGCATCTACAAAAGGGGGGTGCGTTTTGGATTTGTCCCCACTACATTGACAGCTATGGTTGATGCATCTATCGGTGGTAAAAATGGAATCAATATCGGTGATGTGAAAAATATAGTTGGCACTGTTTCTCAACCTGAATTTATTCACATTCAAACTCAGTTTTTACAATCATTGCCAAAATCAATGTGGTCGGATGGATTTGCAGAAATTATAAAACATGCGCTGATAGGGAATGAAGTTCTTTGTAATGATCTTCTCGCATCCCGAATTGAAGATTACAGCAGTGATGAAATCAGGTTGGAAAAATTGATTTTTGATAATATCTCACAAAAGGTAAAATTGGTGGAACGGGATCCCTTTGATACAGGCATTCGGAATTCACTCAATTTAGGTCATACGTTGGGCCATGCTTTAGAAAAAAAGTTGAATTTGACACATGGTCAAGCGGTTGCCATTGGAATGAACTTCGCTTCCTGGTTGTCGACAAAAACAAGCACACTTAAATATAACGAATATGAAATAATTCTTCAATTGTTGAGTCGCTACAACCTTCCTCTTTATCAGGAGTTTGATTTGGACGCAGTTTTTGAATCGCTTTTGAATGACAAGAAAAAGCAAGATGAGAATATTAGGTTTGTTTTGCTCGAAAACATCGGCAAATCCGTCATCCATAATATTGATACAACATCCTTGAAATCATACATCTCTACATGGAAGAATCTTCAGTCATAGTTTTTCCTTCAAATGTAAAAGGGATAGTTACTGCTCCTGCCGGTAAAAGCATGATGCAACGTGTATTATTACTCGCATTGCTTCATGATGGAAAAACATACATATCCAATCCGGGTAAAAGTGATGATGACATGAATATGGCCCGAATCGTTGAATCACTTGGTGCTGTTATTGATAAAAATAGCGATACATGGATTGTGACTGGTGCTGGAAAACTTAAGCATGTCGATTCTGTAAATTGCGGAGAAAGCGGACTTGCACTTCGTATGACCGTACCCGTCCTTGCATTAGGTAATAATGAAGTAATGGTAAATGGATCAGGTACATTGAAAAATAGAAAACATCAATTTCCTACAGATGTTTTTTCACAGTTAAACATTTCACTTACACAATCAGAAAATGGATTGCCGCTTTTTGTTAAAGGGCCCATTAAGCCATGTGATGTTACTATTCGGGCCAATGAAAGTTCACAATATCTGACTGGTCTTCTTTTCGCATTGGGTGCCTCAATCAAAGAAAAAACAACCATAAATATTGTTGACCCGGTTAGTTTGCCGTATATCGAACTTACAATCCAAATGATGCGTGATTTCGGATATGAATGTGAATGTAGCAAAAGAGACGTCATCATTCTTTCACCACCAAAAGACCCCCCTAAAGATATAGTCATTCATATAGAAGGAGATTGGAGTGGAGGGTCATTTCTGATTCTGGCAGGCGCGCTTTCCGGTGATTTGACCATTTGGGGTTTATATGAACATTCGATTCAAGCGGATCGACGAATACTTGAGGTGTTACGCCAAACTGAAACAGATTTTAGTTTTGAAAAAGAAAAACTCATAATTTATAAAAACGAGCAAATTAAACCATTTCATTTTGATGCTACGGATTGTCCGGATTTGTTTCCTGCCTTGTCTGTATTGGCCTCATATGCGATTGGTAAGTCAACGATAAAAGGCGTTCACCGCCTTTATAATAAAGAAAGTAACAGAGCATTGGCAATAGTGGAGAATCTTGCTTCAATAGGGGTGCAAATTTGCATACATGATGATGAGATGATAATTGAAGGTGCTGGAAAGGTGAGTGGTGGAGTTGTTCAGTCTTTCAATGACCACAGAATAATGATGGCGATGGCTTGTGCGGCATTACGTGCCGAAAGTTCGATTGAAATTTCAAATCCAATGTGTATCAATAAATCATATCCGAATTTCTTTACCCATCTTCGTAATTTGGGAGCAAAGTTTCATTCAACAACCAATCTTTTTTCATCATGAATACATTCGGTAGAAATTTTAAGGTTTCCATTTTCGGCGAGTCGCATGGCCCGATGGTAGGCATCACCATTGAC
>JAURKN010000235.1 GCA_030831725.1 Ferruginibacter sp. | reverse complement strand
TTCCGTTTACGGCAATGGCCGCTTTTTCCAGCAATTGTTCTGTTGTATCCATCATCCACTCGTAATCCTTATACGCCACATAAAATTCCAGTACGGTAAACTCCGGATTGTGCGTTCTGTCCATTCCCTCATTCCTGAAATTGCGGCTGAACTCATATACCCATTCAAATCCGCCCACAATCAATCTTTTGAGATATAATTCATTGGCGATTTCCTTTCCATTCACCATCAACTCGAAACGCTCCACCAATCCGGGTTTGCTGCGGTGCTTTTTGGTAAGTGGACTCATTTCCACCGGATAGTCGGTGATGAAGGTCGGTTGTATGTAATGATGCTCACACTTTTCTCCGAATATCTCATCGATCAGTTTTCCTTTACCCCATTTTTGATCTGCGTGTATGCCTAACTGTTGGCAAACATCCCTGATGCCCGCTTCATCCATTTCGCTGATGTCGAAGCCTGTATGTTCCTTGATTGCTTCAAACATGGTCACTCTTCTGAATGGCGCCTTGAAGCTAATTTCTTTACCGTCCACCGTACAGGTTGATGTTCCGTTTACGGCTATTGCCGCTTTTTCCAGCAATTGTTCTGTTGTATCCATCATCCACTCGTAATCCTTATACGCCACATAAAATTCCAGTACGGTAAACTCCGGATTGTGTGTTCTGTCCATGCCCTCATTCCTGAAATTTCTGCTGAACTCATATACCCATTCAAAGCCGCCAACAATCAGTCTTTTCAGATATAGTTCATTGGCGATTCTCATGTACATCGGCACATCGAGTGCATTGTGGTGTGTGATGAACGGTCTTGCGGCTGCTCCACCCGGAATGGTTTGCAATACAGGAGTATCTACTTCCAAAGCGCCACGTTCATTCAGGAATGCACGGACCGCATTTATGAATTTGGTACGTTTTACAAAAACCTCTTTTACGCCAGGATTTACAATCAAGTCCGCATAACGCTGGCGATAACGAAATTCAGGATCAGTGACCTCATCAAAGGCCTCTCCGTCTTTCTCTTTCACAATGGGCAATGGTCTTAAGGCTTTGCTCAATAATGTGAACTCGCGAACATGCACCGAAGTTTCTCCGGTTTTTGTGGTAAATACATATCCTTTTATTCCAATGATGTCGCCGATATCCAGCAGTTTTTTCCAAACCTGCTGAAACAGGGTTTTGTCTTCTCCCGGACAAAGATCATCTTGCTTTACGTAGCATTGTATTTTTCCGGTTTCGTCTTGAATGACGGCGAAATTGGCCTTGCCCATATCACGCACACTCATGATTCGTCCTGCCAGACAGACGTCGGCGAACTCCTCTTTGTTTTCTTCTCCTTTGTAATTTGATTTGATATCTGCCGCAGTGGTATTTACGGGGTAAAGGGCCGCTGGATAAGGGTCAATCCCCATTTTTTCCAGTTCTTCTTTTTTTTCTCTTCTGATGATTTCCTGTTCAGACAAGTTCAATGTGCTCATATTCCGGTTCGTTTTTCGAGCCGTAAAGGTAATTCATGTGGAGGAGGTATCCGTAAGTGGGGGATGAAAATTATGCGAGTGCCAGCAAGATTTGCCATGCGGCATCCACTTTTTGTTGGTGCAGGAGCTCTTGGGCATAGAGATGAAGCTCTCTTTCCATGTCTGTGGGATTGATGGAGTAGTACTGGATGATATGCCTAAGTTTGGGGTCGTCGAAGGTAGGATCGACGAGTGGCAGTTCGGAGACGTTTGCGAGTTGCGCCAAGTTGTTGCCGGTAAGGAACGGGCTTTTTCGAATGGATTCCGGAAGCCTGTCGAAGCCGATTCCCAAATTAAGATTCGGTTTTTCCACTTCAAAAAGGGTTGATGCATTCGCCCTGGTATACCAATTGCCCCCAAGTCGGGCAACCAGATCCAGTTTCCTTTGATCAATCATGTTGTTGGCATCCAAGACTGATTCGTCAATATGCATCACCAAGATTTCAGCAACAACGATATTTCCGGCACCACCTTCGGTTCCTAAGGGAATAACCTGATTGACCTTACATTCCAGTTTGATCTTGCTCTCCTTGACCATGGGCGGTTTTACCACAGTCGCTTGCTGCTCCGAAAATCCGGCTTTGACAAACTCATTGACTTCTTTTGGAAAATCACAGCTGGACAAAGACATCTGCTGTACCATATCATAATCAACTATATTGATCACCACTTCGGGATGTTCCAACACATTTTGCAATGTATGTTTGGTGGAATTGTCTCTCACTCTTCTTGCCGGAGAAAAAACAACAATCGGCGGATTGGATGAAACCAGGTTGAAAAAACTATACGGACTCAAATTCACATTACCTTGCTTGTCTATGGTTGAGGCAAAACAAATCGGGCGTGGCGCAATGGCATGCTGAAGATAGTTCTGTACCTGGGCTGGCTTTAATTCAGATAATGTTATTGTGTGCAATGTTTGAATTTGGGATTTAGAATTTAGAATTTGGGATTAAACCCTGCCGTAAGGTAGGTACTTATCCTTCCAAACATACCAAAAATTTAAACACTCGAAACATGTTCAACTTCTTAAAAAACTTACCAAACCCTGTAAACCAGATAAACCTCATAAACTTGCAAACTTACCAAACCCTATAAACCTGATAAAACCCGTAAACTTGCAAACCTACACAACCTACGAAACCTTTATATCTTCTTCAACGCCAAGATTGAAAAATCACTGTCTTCTTTCACAATGGTATTCTTCAACATGCCCAGTCCTTCAATTTCCATCTCCACTACATCGCCAGGTTGTAACCACTGCTCCACATAATTCGGATCATTCAATTTTCCGGTTCCATTGAGTTCTAGGAAACAGCCCGTTCCAACCGTTCCGCTTCCGATCACATCTCCAGGTAACAGATTCACGCCGTAACTGCAACGCTCAATGATTTCGGCAAAGGTCCAGTCCATGTCGCCCACATTTCCTTCACTTACCTGAACGCCATTGACCTTACAGGTCATTTTTAAATTCCAAGCTTTTCCGGTGTGATTTGTCTTGGCAGGAATTTCCAAGTGCTCCAGTTCATCTAATGTAACCAGCATTGGACCGATTACAGTTGAGAAATCTTTTCCTTTTGCAGGACCTAAATTAAGAAGCATTTCTTCCATCTGTAGTCTTCTTGCGCTCATGTCGTTCATGATCATGATGCCCGCAATATATTGATCTGCTTCTGCTGCTTTGATGTTTCTTCCAGGTCTGTTTATTACGATTGCTGCTTCCAATTCAAAGTCAAGCTTTTCAAAATGATCCGGCATGCATAAAATATCACCTGGCCCCTGAATGCTGTTGTGATTAGTAAAATAAAAAATGGGGTATTGGTCAAACTCAGGTATCATATCCACCTTTCTGTTTCGACGTGCTGCGGCCACATGCTGACGAAAAGCATAGCCATCACGACAACTGGTTGGATGAGGAACGGGTGCAAGAATGGTGGCTTCCGCATAATCCACTCCAATGAAACTTCGTATCAGGCCATTTTTAATCTGGGTCTCGGCCGCTTTTGCCAAAGGATACATGTCATCCCAAAAATTGAGAAACATGGCCATGCTTGTAGGCAGATTGGGGTGAAGAGAATCGAGATCATACAATTTTCCGTCAACCAAAATAGATAGTTGTTCTTGCTGATGTTTGTAGTACGTTACGAGTTTCATGCGATTTGATATGAAGAATTAAAATGGATGCTAAATGATGAAACAAAAATAGTCATAAAAAAACAAGGGGCCACAAAATGTGACCCCTTGTTGATAAGCTGAAATGGATATTACTTCATAACCACCATTCTCACGTTACTGCTAACGTTTCCAACAGTGTATTTTACAGTGTATACGCCATTCTTAAGATTAACATTCAAGTTGGTGTTGATCAGAACGTGGTTCGTGATTATAAAAATGTGGGGGGGGCAATATTTTGATCTCTTCTCACAGCATTTCCTCTTCGCAACCATCACATTGAAAATCTGTTGTGTTATTTGCTTGAAATGCGATTTTTTGTTTTTGTCTTTCTATGATCAATGAGGCGATGATTACACCTGCATCCGACTCCGGATTTTGCCTCAGTAGTTTTTTTAGTTTTTCTTCAGACACATCAATCCTGTACAACAATTGAACCAGTCTTTCGAAATTGGTCAGGATGAGCTCATTGATATAAGCCGCCAATGCCGGATTCAAATCGGGTTCTTGCAATGTAGAAAGAGATTTGATCTGCATTACATCTTCAATGGTCATCTGTAATGGAATTTGATTATGTTGCATAAGCTAAAGTAGTGGGTTTCCGGGATTATATTTTTTAAAAACAACTAATATTCATCATGCAGACTGAAATAATTTTAATGCCTGCCAAAAAAATAGTGGGAAAGAGCATGAATATGTGTCTTTCAGAAAACAGAACAAGTGAACTCTGGCGTTCTTTCATGGTTCGAAGAAACGAAGTGTTGAATAGGATTGGAGATGAATATTATTCCATAAGTATTTACGCTCCTGATTTTCATATTTCGCACATGAATATGGAAACGGAGTTTGTAAAATGGGCGGGCGTAGAGGTTGCATCTGCAGATGATGTTCCAAATGAAATGGAATTTTTTGAAATACCCGAAGGACTCTATGCCGTATTTATCCATAAAGGTGGGATGGAAGCTTTTGGCGCAACCATGAACCATATTTTTTCTGAATGGTTACCAACTTCTGAGTTTGAATGGGACAATCGTCCTCAGTTTGAGGTGCTTGGAAAAAAATACAAGAACAATAGTGATGATTCGGAGGAGGCGGTTTGGATTCCGATTCGAAAAAAATAAACGCGGATGTGAAGCAAATTTTTTTATCCTTTCTCCATCACGCCCATTCCAAACAAAGCATAATCATATTTTACCGGATCTTTTGGATCAAACCTTTTCAAAGTTTCTGTAAGCTCAACTGCTGCTTGCCAATCTGATTGTTTACGGGTCAATAACTGATATCTTTTTGCTACTCGTATCACATGCAGATCTAACGGCATAATCAACTGACTCGTTTTTATGGTTTTCCAGATTCCAAAATCAACGCCACACTTGTCGTTACGTACCATCCACCTGAGGTACATGTTCAACCTTTTGCAACTGGATTTGTTTTTAGGAGCAGCAATATGTTTTTTTGTTCGGCTTGGCACATCCGGCAGGGAAAAGAAATAGTCGTAAAATCCGTTCAATGCGTTTTCCGTGTTGATGTCTTTCTTGTGTAACCCAATACTGAATGCCGTTTCCAGCGAATCGTGTTTTTTATAATGATGATGAAAGAAATGAATAAAATAAAGCAGATCCGTACTGTTGAACGTGCGGTGCTTGAATCCCAATAGATTTTTTAGATCCTTTGGTTGATGATGCAACACGAAATCATGTGGCGCATTATCCATCAAATCCATCAGCTCTTTCGACTTGTTGATGATGGTTGTACGATTCCCCCAGGCGAAGATGGCTGCAAAAAAACCGGCTATTTCTATGTCCTGTTTTTTACTGAATGAGTGTGGTATGGATATGGGATCACTGTCAATAAAAAAAGGCCGATTGTAGGTTTCAACCTTTTCGTTGAGGAGGGTTTGGAGAGGGGAAAAGGATTGTTTCAAGGGTTGAAAAAGGTTGAAAAGGTTTAATGCGTCTAAATGGTTTCAGACCTGCCGGGAGACAAGAGGGCGTTTGGTAGGTTTGGAAGGTTTAGTAGGTTCAAAATGTTTGGACCTTGTCTGCTGGCATGGGTTTCAGAGGTTTTAATGGTTTGAATGTAAACCTCACAAACAATAAACCATAAAGAACAAACCATAAACCCCAAACAATAAATTCGCTCAGCAGAACGACAAACGGATCAATTCTTAATCACAAATTCCAAATCAATAATCATAAATCACTAACAACAAACATTCTATCCAATCGCTTGTTTCAAATCTTCTATCAAATCATCTGCATCCTCAATACCAATACTTAAGCGAATAAGTCCGTCAGTTAGTCCGTTTTTCAATCTTTCCTCTCTCGGTATACTGGCGTGGGTCATGCTTGCAGGGTGATTGATCAATGATTCAACGCCTCCGAGACTTTCCGCAAGAGAGAAAAGTTTTGTTGAAGAAAGTACTTTGGTTGCTGCTTCGATACTCTCATCTTTCAGCGTAAAACTGAGCATGCCACCAAATCCACGCATTTGCTTTTTGGCAACATCGTGGTTATGATGGTCTTCAAATCCGCACCAGTATACTTTTTTTACTTTGTCGTGATTTCTTAAATAATGGGCGATGGCTATACCATTCTCACAATGTTGCTTCATGCGAACGTGTAATGTTTTAATCCCTCTCAACACCAAAAAACAATCAAAGGGACCCGGAACGGCACCACAGCTTTTTTGTATAAAGTAAAGCTGGTCACGCAACGATTCATCATTCATAATCAGAGCACCCTGAATCACGTCGCTGTGGCCACCCAAGTATTTGGTAGATGAGTGCATCACTATATCAGCGCCCAAATCGAGTGGATTCTGGAGATAAGGTGAAGCGAAGGTGTTATCTACACACAAAATGGTTTTCGCATTTTTCGAAATAGCGGCAATCGCTTCGATATCCGTTATGTTCATCAATGGATTCGTTGGCGTTTCCAGCCAAATCAGTTTTGTCTTTTCTGTTAAAGCCGCAGTTACATTTGAGGGATTCGTGGTATCCACATACACGAAACGAATTCCAAATTTCTCAAACACTTTGGTAAATAAAC
>JAURKN010000234.1 GCA_030831725.1 Ferruginibacter sp. | reverse complement strand
GATATGATCGAGCAAGGCGCTGCCATTGGAGCTCCGAAATACATGGAATGGTATGGGGCATTCGGACTGATGGTGACCTTTGTATGGCTATATCTGGAGATTCTGCGCTTGTTGTCTAAAATCAGCAGCAGAGATTAATACCTTTTTCAATTTTTTCTGAGCCCCGAAAATTCGGGGCTTTTTTGTGTAAACTGAATTGTAAAGACCTCAAAGTATTGTGTTTATCATTGTTTTATTTAGCCATTTCTTCCTAAATCATCCCTTAATTCGTTAAATATGTTTTCATAGGTTATTCTTACTTTCTTTGACTTGATTCAAAGAAACGAACCACTTCCGTTCTCATAACAGTTGTTTGACCACGGGACTCCATATTGTATTAAATAACAAATCCAAAATCACTAATCTTTTCCATCGTTTTGCCTGACCACATTTGCTTACTTTTGTTCTTCATTCAACCAAATATCAAACCATGAGAAAAGTTTTGTCGGCAGTTGTCGCCACTTGTCTTTTGTCGCCTGTCGCATTTGGGCAAACCAAAATGATCGAAAAGGTGACCAAAAAAGGCGATGAAATCATCATCCCTTACGAAAAATACGTTTTGCCAAATGGCATGACCGTAGTGTTACATGAAGACCACAGTGATCCAATTGTTCACGTTGATGTGACATACCACGTAGGTAGCGCACGCGAAGAAATCGGAAAAAGTGGATTTGCACACTTCTTCGAACACATGCAATTTCAGGGAAGCGACCATGTTGGCGATGAACAACACTTCAAAATCATCACTGCAGCCGGTGGTACATTAAATGGTAGCACCAACCAAGATAGAACCAATTATTATGAAACCGTTCCCAGCAATCAACTCGAAAAAATGATCTGGCTGGAAGCGGACAGAATGGGCTTTTTCCTGGATGCGGTAACCCAGAAGAAATTCGAAGTGCAACGTAGCACGGTTAAAAACGAACGCGGACAGAACTACGACAATCGTCCTTATGGATTGGTAAACGAATTCAGCAGCAAAAACCTTTACCCATATGGTCACCCTTACAGCTGGTTGACCATCGGATATGTGGAAGACCTGAATCGTGTAGATGTGAATGACCTTAAAAACTTCTTCCTCCGTTGGTACGGACCAAACAACGCAACCATCACCATCGGTGGGGACATCAATCCTGCTGAAACCCTGAAATGGGTAGAGAAATATTTCGGATCCATACCTAGAGGTCCTGAAGTTAGCAGAACCATTCTCCCACAGGTGACTCTTGAAAAAGACCGCTATGTTTCTTACACGGACAATTACGCTCGTGTTCCTTTGTTGATGAAGACTTATCCAACTGTTCCCAATTATCACCCTGACATGGGCGCGCTTGCATGTCTGGCTCAGATACTCGGACAGGGTAAAACATCTGTTTTGTATCAGCAATTGGTTAAAACGCAAAAAGCACTGCAAGCGAGTGCGAGCAGCCGTTTGTCGGAGTTGGCGGGTGAATTCTCCATCCAGATGGTTCCTCTGCCCGGAAAATCATTGGCAGCGATGGACAGTCTGTATCAAGAATCATTGATGACTTTTGAAAAAAGAGGTGTGACCGACGAAGACATCGAAAAATTCAAAGGTGCGATTGAGTCTCAATACATCAATGGTTTGCAAAGTGTTTCAGGAAAAGTATCGCAACTTGCGGCTTTCCAAACCTTCGCCGGAAACCCGAACATGATCGGTCCTATGATCAACATGTACTTGTCGGTTACCAAAGCCGATGTGTTGCGCGTATATAACGAATACATCAAAAACAAACCCAGTGTTACGGTAAGTGTACTGACAAAATCCGACAAAAACGGACCAGCTCTTGCGAACAACTACACTGTGGATACCACTCAGTATGTTAGGCCTAACTATGGTTACGATGGCTTGACGTACAACAAAGGAAAAGACAATTTCGACAGAAGCGTGATGCCTGCTCCCGGAAAGAATCCTGTGGTAAAGGCTCCAAAATACTGGAAGAAAAAATTGCCTAATGGTATCAATGCCATCGGCGCTTCGTATGACGAACTTCCTTTGGTAAACATCTCCATCACGATTCCCGGCGGTCACCTGGCACAATCCACCGACACCGCTAAAATCGGACTTGCAGGCATGGTTGGAAGCATGTTGAATGAAGACACTAAAAATTATACCGCAGAAAAAATGGCGGTGGAATTGCAAAAACTGGGAAGTAGCATTAGCGTTGGAAACACATTCGACGGAATGAGATTCAGTATTCAATCACTGAAGAAAAACCTCGACAAGACTCTTGCATTGCTAGAAGAGCGCATGCTGAATCCGAACTTCACTCAGGATGCTTTCAACAGATTGCAGAAACAAGCGATGGAGAGCTTCAAACAAGCAAAATCACAGCCAGCGACCATAGCGAGCAACGTGTACAATAAAATCAGTTTCGGTAACGACAATATCCTCGGCATGAGTGATAACGGTACCGAGTACACGATTAAAAATCTGACTCTAGCCGATGTTCAAAATTACTACGACAACTACATGACCACTCAGAATGCGAAATTGGTCATCGTTGGAGATGTGACTGAAGCAGATATCTTGCCTAAGCTGAATTTCCTGAACAAACTGCCGAACAAAAAAATCGCGCTTAATAAACCAAAAGTGGTTCCGACAAAAGGAAGCACTACCATCTATCTGATCGATATTCCTAAAGCGGCTCAAACTGAATTCAGAGTGGGTAAAGTATTAGATCTCAACTATGACCCAACAGGAGAATACTACAAATGCGACCTGATGAACTATGTGCTTGGCGCAAACTTCAACAGCCGTTTGAATCTGAATTTGAGAGAAGACAAAGGATGGACCTATGGTGCCAGATCCAACTTCTCCGGAAATAAATACTATGTGGAGTACACTTTCAGCTCCGGAATCCGCGCCGATGCAACCGACAGCGCATTGACAGAAGTGTTGAAAGAAATCAACACCTATGCCGCATCAGGGATAACTGCAGAAGAACTGGAGTTCACGAAATCCGCACTCGGACAACGTGATGCGCTCTTGTATGAAACTCCTTCTCAAAAATCAGGATTCGTATCTCGTCTTCTGGAATACAATTTGGAAGGAACTTATGTGGATGTTCAAAACAAAATCCTCAGCGACATGAACAAGACGCAATCAGATGCTCTTGCTAAAAAATGGCTGAAGACCGACAACCTCAATATCCTTCTTGTTGGCGACAAAGCCAAGATCATGGAAGGATTGAAGAAATTCGAATATCCGATTGTTGAGTTGGATGTGGATGGAAACAGAAAATAAAAAAATCAATTCAGGATCTCGTTAAGGGCTGCGTCCCAAAGCGAGATTCTGCTTTTCAAAGCCGCAATGGAAGCATCTGTTGCGGCTTTCCATTTGGCGTCATCCTCACCGCAAAGTTGCTCCGTCATCGCAATCGCCAAATGGCTATGGTGATCTCCATCAACCTCAATGTGACGCTCAAGATAATATTTGAAAATGGAAATGGTATTCGGATTGTGATCATGCAAGTCATTCACCATCGACATGAACATACCCGGAATCAGATCCTCACGGCCAAAAGTAAACGCAGCAGCCATGGAATGAACTTCACCACTATGTATTATGGCAAAAGTCTGATCCACAAATTTCCTTGCCGCATCCGGCACTTCAGACACTGCATATGCGGTTGGAAAGTCTGATCCTTTTTTCAGTTGCTCAATGAATTGCATGATGCCTTTGTAATCCGCATCAACCTGATTCATCGCAGCGATGTATATTTCAAAATGACTTTTACGGATGTTGTTCATGTCCACATCCGATTCCTCTCCCACCACAATTTCGTTGATGAGAAAACGGGTGTCGGGCGTGCCTACTGGATACCATGGAAAAGTGGTACAGGTAAGATTCGTTTGCAAAGCTTTCAAGAGCGACATGAAGTCCCAGACAGCATACACATGATATTTCATGAAGATGCGCAGGTCTTCAACGGTCTTGATGGATTCGTAAATGCTATGGTTGAGAATTTGGTCGCTAAGGGGCTTAATCTCTTTTTTCAACGACTCAATACGGATGCTCATGGTTATTTTTTTGCAAAATTAACTTCGTTGTAATCATGTTTTGTAAAAATTCAGTCAATAAAATCTATTTTTAATTCAACGACTTCGGTTTTGTTTAGTTTTTCACCTTCATAACATTGAAATATATGCTCAATAAAAAATCAATCTCATCCGTTTTTACCATCCTTGCCTTATTGTTCCTTTTTGAATCCTGTAAAAAGTCTGAACTAACATATGTTCCAAAACTGATCATCAAGATCAAGGTGGATTCCACACTAGGACGATTAGGCAACAACGGACAACCTATCGGTATGCCCTCCGGACATTCGGGTCAGCATCCATTATTCAATAAAATTTCCGGACATTATCTGGAATTGACAACCAGCGGAACGACACCTTTGGGAGAAGGCGCTGTATTGTATCATGCTCCCGAGACCACGCTGGGTGGTGCCACAGCAATAGATTTCGATCAGTCAAAATTGGTCACTCCCGGCGAAGTGTTTTTAGAATTGCCCTTGAGTCGATTAAGCCCTGGTACTTATCAATGGGCGAGGCTTTCACTCAGCTATCAGAACTATGATGTGAAGTTTTACTATAACGGTCAAGCTTACACGGGAACGCTTGCCAGTTTTGTGGGATATAATACCTACTTGAGACAATACAAGATCAAAAATGAGATGGTCACCGTGAATGCAAATAAGCTTCAGGGTTATTGGGGATTTGAAACCATCAATGGGGTGAATGTAGGACAGGCTCCTGCTGGGGCAACCACGGTTCCGAATCCGTTATTCAATAGCTCTCCTATTCCGGCAGGTTCTTGTTTGGTTACCGGTGGTTTTTCGACACCATTGGTGATTACCGGAAATGAAACAAGTGATGTGGTCATAGATATGAATTTGTCTGTCAACAATAGTTTTGAGTGGATTGATGCGAATGGCAATGGAAGATGGGATGTGGATGGGGGCAATGAACAAGTGGTAGACATGGGATTGCGTGGATTGTTTCCTACGCACAATCGTTGATTTTATAGTACAAAACTGTTTTATTTGACCTCGCAAAGTTCATCCCAACGGGTGGTGAATCTTTGACTTCTCATTTCTTGTCGCATTTTCCAGTTTCTGGTTGTTCCGGCAACGGCGAATTTGACCATGTCGTCGCGGATTCCAAAATTGATATTGTCCATGATGTGCATGAGCTTTTGCACTTCCGCAGATTCAGGTTCTGTGAACAGATTGAACTGCACGCTGCCGCAGGGTACGATTTCGCTGAGAATCACACCGGCCTTGATGTATTTGTCTCCTTCGCGGTAAAGTCTTTCCACTAACGCCATGGCATACGCGATGATATGATGGGTGACGTAAGTGGCTTCGGGCATGAGGAAAGAGAGAGAGCGGGATGTAGGTTCATACTCCTGATTGATTTTTCGATTGTTGAATACGATAAATACGGAGATGGCGCGCGCGGCAGATTTTTGTCGACGTAGTTTTTCCGTGGCTCTGGTCACGTAGGTGGCAACGGCCTCTTTGAGTTCGCGGAGTTCGTAAACCGGCTTTCCGAACATGCGTGTGGTGGCGATGTTTTTTTTCTGAGTGAGGGGGTCTTTCATATCGATGCAGGGCATTCCCTTCAATTCTTTTAGGAGCCGAACGCCCACTATGCCGCCGAGATTGTTTCGCACCCAATCTTCGTTCATGTTTCTCAGATCCCATGCGGTGTTGATGTTGAACATCCTCAGTTTTCTTGATCCTGCCGGACCGACGCCCCACACATCTTCAATTTCGGTGCGCATGAGCGCTTCCATTTGTTGTTCGGGTGTTTGAAGCACCATCACGCCACGGGTGCCGATTTTGTCTTTTTTAGCGAGACGATTTGCGACTTTGGAAAGGACTTTGGTGGGGGCGATTCCTACGGAGACGGGAATGCCGGTCCATAGTTCCGTGGTGTGTTTCAGAAACAGCGAATATTCGTAGAGTTTTGAAGGTTCGATGCCGTTGAGATCGAGAAAGCATTCGTCTACCGAGTAGATTTCTACGGAGGGGGACAAGATGCGCAGGGTATCCATCACCCTGTTACTGATGTCGCCGTACAGGTGGTAATTGCTGGAAAAGACTGCCACATTGTTCTCTTCGATTTCTTTTCTGTTTTGATAAAAAGGTCCGGCCATGCGAATACCCAGCGCTTTGGCTTCGTCGGTGCGGGATACGATGCAACCATCGTTGTTACTCAGCACCACGACCGGTTTTCCGTGCAATGCCGGTTTAAACAATCGCTCGCATGCGGCATAGAAACTGTTGCAGTCTACAATGGCTTTCATGGGGAACGTTTGTTGTTTGTTGTTTGTTGTTTGTTGTTTCCGCTGCGCGGATGTAAGATTTATGATTTAGTATTTTTGATTGAAGACAACGTAGTATACCGTATTCATACATTTATTCATTTCGGATGTGCGCGTGAGCCAGGCAAAACGCGCGGAGCGATCGGGTTTGCTGCTGTCACTGGTGTACCGAAAGGTCACCTGCGACATTTCAAAATCAAAAAAGCTGGGTACTGATTTTTCTTTGAGTTTTTAGGCGCGGTCAGAGACCAACGCCAACAGACAAAGAAATGAAGAGAAAAGACCAATGCTTCACGTATGCGATTTAGTTGTTTGGCGTTTGAATGTTCGAACTACATCGCTTTGATCACATAGGTCACTACACCCCAAATGCTGAAATCGCTGTATTCACTGATTTCCATGGGCGATAGCTTGGGTGTTTCAGGGATAAGCCGAACCTTGTTTATGGTTCTTTCATACCGACGAATAAGCATCTCGCCATCGACGACAGCAATGATGATTTTTCCGCTAATGGGTTTGACGCTGCGGTCGACAATAACAATATCACCATGATGGATGCAAGCGTTGATCATACTGTGTCCCTGAACCCGCATAAAAAAAGTGGCGGGCTTGTTCCGCACCAGTTGCTGGTTCAGATCGATGCCGCGGTCCATGTAATCATCTGTCGGAGATCCGAATCCTGTAGCGTCGGCATTCGGAACATCCAGCTGTTTGAATTGCTTACTGCCCTGATATCCGGCATTGTAAAATTGTTCTATTTCCATATATTTTTGGTTTTGTTTTGCTCATTTTTTTAGTAAATATATACTAATTTATTTAGCACTACGAGGTTTTGTTGTGAATTATTTTATGAATGTAGTCTTACCTTTGAGCATCATACTTTTATCATATCAATTCATCATCCCTTTTATGAAACAAACTATTACCTACTTTTTCATCGCGATGGCGGTTTTGCTCGGAGCCTGTGGCAATAAGAATGGAAAAGGACAATTCACCGTCAGCGGAAAAATCAAAAATGTCGAGAACCAAAAGATTTATCTCGAAATGCTTCCCTTTTCCGAGAATCCGCCTGAAGTAATGGATACCGCCATGATCACAGATGGCAGCTTTACGTTGGAGGGAAAATCCAATGAAGAAGGATTGTTTCGTATTCGGATGGAAAAAAATAAAAACATGTATCTGATCCTGAACGACCAGGAAGAGATTTCATTCAGCTCCGATGGTGGCGACAGCGGTTTGCAATCGATCAAGATTGAAACACCGGCGAATCAGCTTTTTTTACGTTTTCTGCGTTCTCTGGAAGAGAAGCAAACATTGGTGCGTGAAAAAGAAAAAGCAGCTGAAACGGGAGCGAAT
>JAURKN010000233.1 GCA_030831725.1 Ferruginibacter sp. | reverse complement strand
GGCAAAGCTGAAAAACCTGTGCTATTTGTAGCACCGGTATTTGGGCTGATCCAATTGAATAAACCTATCGTTTTCATTGGTCCTCCTGCTGTTAAACTTGAGGTGCAATAATTACAGATCGTATCGGAGTTCGCATCGATATTCTTGAATAATTTGTTCCATTCTGTTTCTGTTGCCACATGCCACCCTGAAGGCGCAAGACCCCTGGGATCATTTACAGCATACCAATTGTACATTCTGCCATATTTTGAATAATTCACACTATCGTTGTTATACCAGCACCAAGCGCCTGTTGTAAGATTCATCCATTCCGCAGCATTGGTCACGTTTGGAATGGGATCCCCATTTCTGTAATAAGCTATATCCAAGTTTTTACATGACCAGGTCATACCGGCAATGTTTACCCCACAGAGAGGTGCTGTAAGTTGCTGAGTGGTAAACACTACGTCATTACCATATGCGGTGCCGACACTATTTGTGGCATAAGCCCTAATATGATAGGTGGTATTGGGCGTCAAACCAGTCAATCGGCTGACAAATGGGTCATTACCATTGCCATCAATGGTTTTTGTATTCAAATCTACTGTCGGGTTTTGAGTTAGACTCCAGCAAACGCCTTTTGCCGTAACCTGAGCACCACCATCGTTGATGACATTGCCTCCGGATGTGGCATTTAAGGTATCAATGGCTGTGATGTTATTTGTACTAACCTCCGGCAAGATGATATTAATAACAATAATTGTGGCAGTATCCTCATTGGAATATTGAGCGGATTGTCCGGCACTATTGTAAGCATAAATACGATATGTATACGTTACATTAGGCAGAACAATCCGATCACTGAAAGTGGATATGTTTGCTGAAACAGTACCTATGTCGGCAAATATCAGACCCGTGTCTTTTCTTTGAATCTTATACCCTGTTTCATTGGTGGCATTGTCGGTCCAAAACAGGTCTATCTGTGAGTTAGACGCTACTATCGCGTTCAATCCGGATGGAGCAACAGGAATCACGACTGCCGGGGTGTTCGTGTTACAGGAAATAAGAAAAGAACTTAAAAAACAAATTGTGAAAATAAGGACTATTAGATTTTTCATTTCGTAAAGGTAAAAAAGACAACTCTCCTTTTGGTTGATTATCTGAGTTTTATAAAATTAATTTTTGAAGTGAAAAGCAAGAAAAGTTCGAAATAAATCGATGATTATCCCACAAAAAAATGAAAATCATCTTATATTTGCCACCCGAAAAGATACTAGGTCCGGTAGCTCAGCTGGATAGAGCATCAGCCTTCTAAGCTGAGGGTCATTGGTTCGAATCCAATCCGGATCACAAACGCCCGGTCATCGCAGATGACTGGGCGTTTTCATTTGGATGCGGTGAAAACTTGTTTTCACAAGCAGACAAAGGGAAACGCCCAACTGCCGGAGGCAGTTGTTGGGCTTTGGGTAAGCTCCCAAAAGGTGTTGACCGAGCGAAGCGAGATCAATCCAATCTGATATTAGGTTAAAAAACGCCCAACTGCCAAAGGCAGTTGCTGGGCTTTGGGTAAGCTCCCAAAAGGTGTTGAGCGAGCGAAGCGAGATCAATCCAATCTGATATTAGTTTTAAAAACGCCCAACTGCCGGAGGCAGTTGCAATTTTAGCCCACGGTTTAAACCGTGGGCTAACGATAAAAAAGAATATTTATGCTAGCCGTGCAATTTCAAAGTTAACTTTGAAATTGGGTTAATTACATTTTAAAGGCTAACGTGATTTTTCATTTGATTGTGCTTATTATGATTGATTAAAGTTTCCCCTCCCATACCCTAACTTTACCTATAAATGAAACCCCAATGGGCGTAGATGTGAAAATGGAAGCTTCATGGAAGGCCATCATGAAAGATGAATTTGAAAAAGATTATTTCAAAGAGATTGTAGCTTTCTTGAAAGCGGAAAAAGAACTGGGAAAAACGATTTACCCACCTGGTTCTCATATTTTCCGTGCATTCGATCTTACACCTTTCGCAAAAACAAAGGTCGTTATTTTGGGACAGGATCCATATCATGGCGAAGGACAAGCGCACGGACTGTCATTCTCTGTTCCTGCGTCTGTACAGAAACTACCCCCTTCTCTAAAAAACATCATCAAAGAACTTAAAACAGATATTGGTTTCTCCGCATCCGGTAAAAATGGAGATTTGCAGTGTTGGGCAAAACAGGGCGTATTGCTCCTGAATGCCTCATTGACGGTAAGGGCCGGAGAACCCATGAGTCATGCACAAATCGGCTGGGCTCGATTTACAGATGCTGTCATAGAACTTCTCTCTTATCACAGGGATAACCTCGTTTTTGTGCTTTGGGGCAAATTCGCACAAGAAAAATTGACACTTATAGACGAATACAAACACTACATCATAAAATCAGCGCACCCGTCTCCGTTTTCGGCAGAAAAAGGTTTTTTCGGCAGCAAGCCTTTTTCCAAATCAAACGATTTTCTAGTGCGTCATGGCATAGAACCCATAGACTGGACAATAGACCGCTGATTTTCTTCTTGCCTTTCCTATTTCCCGATTTATCTTTACCCTCAATAAAAAACAGGATTTGAATATCTTAAAAAACATTTTTGCAAGAATTTGGGCGCTCTGGGGATTACTCAGTTTCGTTTACACCTTTCTCATTTTCTTTTTGCCCTCCATGTGTTCTTATCTTTTTTCGAATTTCAAAAAAGGTCAACATCTTTTCATTTTGATTTCAAAAATTTGGATGCGAATCTGGTTGATCTTGATCGCCTGCCCTTTGCGAATCAGAGGTCAAAACAAAATGAATCTTGATCAGAATTACATAGTCGTTTTCAATCACCGTTCTTTATTAGATGTGCCACTCTCTGCTCCATTTGTTCCTGGTGCTCCAAACAAAACAATTGGAAAAGAATCTTTTGCCAAGGTGCCGATTTTTGGATGGTTTTATGCCAGAGGAGCAGTATTGATCAATCGTAAAAACGAAGCCAGTAGAAGGAAAAGCTATGAGCAAATGAAATCAGTTTTGCAGCAAGGCATGCATATGTGTATTTATCCGGAAGGAACACGAAACCGAACATCCGAACCATTGAAGCCTTTTTATGATGGAGCATTTAAGTTGAGTATAGAAACCGGAAAACCTATCCTTCCCTGCATCATTCGTGGAACGGGAGAAGCTTTGCCCATACACAAACCTTTCTATCTTATACCAACGGGCCTTAGTTTGACTTTCTTGTCACCGGTTTATCCAAAAGATTTAACAACAGCTCAGCTTAAAGAAAAAGTATTTCTGGATATGCTTGATGAGTTGAGCAAATAATTACGATTTCTACTTTTATAGATCAAAGAAATATCTGGTTCTATTCACTTTAATGTCTCTCAATAAGCTTGATTTGGGGCTGATATTGATGGTGAAAAACTTATATCGTCCAACTGGAGAGATTACAATCGACATCTGCCAGCAATGAAGATCGCGTGACACATTCATCGTCATCACTCCAAGTTCCTTTTTTGTAATGTTCACTGAACCCGAAACGCCTAACTTCCATTTTGGAGTAAGGTTCAAATCCCCATTGAAATTCAGATCCTGATTGAACGTGGTTGTATATGTTCCCGGATTTGAAAAATTTCTACTTCTGAAAAAACGAAGTGAATAAGAGAAGTTGACGCTCCAAGGAATGGAAAAATCAGCAAACTCTCCTGGATTATTCGCCATATAAGATGCCTCACGTTGGTACTCCTCCATAGGCATTCCATTATTCTGCATTTGTCTTGCAGTATTGGTATTTGAGTTTGAGTTCGATTTTCCTTCTCCGCCTCTAAACTGACTTTGCAGAGATATGTTTCCGCTTGTAAGAGTACCAAGACTCAAAGGGTTCTTGCTCCAAATCAATTTATCGATTCTCCTGCCCTCATCATTGTATAAATAAGGGTCAAATTGTGCACTTGCCGTCACATTGATTTTATTGAACAGATTGCTTCTCGCAGACATCGATATGACATTCCCGAAACGAAAAGAATCTGCAATCATATTATAGCTGCCATTGATGCTGAATCCATCTATCAAGGTTACTTTTTTGATGGCGTTTTCACCCGTATCCTTTCTGTTGCGGGTCTTCATTTGAAGGATATTATCAATACCGAAATTCATCCCTCCAAATGACTGATTACCAAAGCTTCCAAATACACTATTTTCAAAATAACTAAAGTTGCTTGTTCTTCCTGACGTATCGATTTGGGTAGTGTAATAACTGCGGCTATTCATGTTAGGCTTGTAATTCAATGAAACAGTTGGACGAATCTCATGCCTGATCGCCTGGACTCTGCTGTTTTTTCCAAAACCAAACATACCGAATATACGAGTGCTGACGCCCACACCATAACTCATCTCTCTGGCAGTGTAAAATCCTTGTTGTATGACCGTGTCCAGTTTTCGGCTTTGACTATTCCAGGTTTTGATGAATTTTTCCTGATACCATTTTTCCTGATAACTCACAGAAGGTGAAACCTGCAATGGTCCGAGGGAAGGTAATGATAGGGTAATTGGAACACTATGACTTGCTCCCCATTTGAAATTGTTCATAATTTCACGACTGATATTGGATGAAGTGTCGTAAAAAGTGGAAGCACTTCTTGCATTTGTATTAAGTGCTATACCGATATTTTCATACCATTTTGGAGAACCCACACTTTCTTTTTTCCTGAATGGATATTGGGTGTTGACATTGAAAGAAACATCAGGAAATTTCAGATTGACTTGTTTCAGATTTGCATTTTGATCATGATTGGCACTGATCTGCAGGTTGAATGGTTTGTTTTTCCAAACCTTACCATATGAAATGGATGAAGACAAAGAGTTGTTGAAGTTGGCAGTAGGATTATTGGGCACCAAAGAATTGAATTGAGTGCTACCTGCATTGACACTGGCGGAAAAAGTAACACCGGGCCTCGCTTTCATATCCGCACTATGCGTCCAACGAATGTTGAAGGTTCTGGAAGATGAATAATCCGGGTCTCCTTTGAAACCATTTTTGAAACGTTGCACATTTAATGATAAGTTACCCTGATATCGGTATCTTTTCATGTACCTAGGCGTAAGATTGAAAGTCCATCCACCATATGAATACAGTGTCGCTCTGGCAACAGCATCAAAATTTTCTGAGAGAATCTTATAGTATCCGATTCCTTCCATAGCCAACCCGAATTGTTGATTCGCTGTAAAACTGGGTGCGATAAACCCGGAATGTCTGCCTTGTGATAACGGATATATACCAAATGGCAGAATGGTGGGAAGAGGTACCCCCTCGATTTCAGGGTGAACTGGTCCGGTAAACGCCATTTTTTTATTGATGAATTTTATCTTTTTGCTGACAAAAGCAAAATGGGGCGTATCCAAATTACAGGTGGTGAATCTTCCATTTTGAGCGTAAAAAACAGATTCATCTATTTTTTTTATTTTTTCACCATACACAAACATTTCACCTTGCTGGGTATAGGTTCCTTTTGTAAGTCCTCGACCCGTTTTCATGTTGAAGCGAATGGTGTCACTTATCGATTTGAAATCCGACTGATTAAAAGTTGGGTAAGTGATCACTTTACCTGAACTGTCTTTTTGGATGAAAGCTGAAACCACCTGAGTCTGCTGGTCGAATTCTATGATAGGAGCTGTAAGTTCGTTATCGGTATATTTTACAGAGGTCTCTTTGCCGTATAGATAGATTTTTCTGGATGGTACATCAATGACCATGGAATCCTCGGCTTGATAAACAACGGGAGCTGAGAGGGAGTCTCCTGATTTTTTAATGGGTATGGTATCGATACGAGTGTTTTTTTCGGAGATGGGATTTTGATCCGTCATATTCCGAATAGGTTCAGCAAATTCAGAATCCCCACGTTTTTTAACATTTTCTTGTATCGGTTCTATAAGGATTCTGCCGGGTCTGACCGGTATGGTATCTGAAGAAAAGCAAGATTTGGCTTGAGTCTCAAGGGGGGTCAAGGATGCTCCGCCAAAAACAAGCAAAAGCAGCAACAGATGGTAAGACGCTGAAAAAGCGTAATGGGATTTTGCCTTACCTTTGTAGCATTGTTTCATAACAGAGAACTGCGAAATTAACCATTCTGACAGTATTCTGAACGATTGAAACCATTAACCCGAATCCCTTGTAAAAAATCAACCAAAGATGATGAAAAGAAATTTCCTTTTATCCGCATTTACTATTGCCCTGTCTTTTACTTTTTGTTTTTCTCATGCACAAAATGGTAAAAAATTAAAAACCATCATCGTTGATGCCGGACATGGCGGTAAAGAGGATCCTGGAGCTATCGGCCAATACGAACATTCATTGCGTTCTAAAGAAAAAGACATCACACTTGCCATTGCGTTAAAACTGGTAGAATCCTTAAAAAAAGCCATGCCCGATGTGAATGTGATTCCAACCAGAACAACAGATGTTTATCAATCTCCCGTTGAAAAAGCAAACATCGCCAATGAAAACAAAGGCGACCTGTTTTTATGTATTCATGCCGATTCAGGGCCTCTCAAACAAGGTAGAAGGCAGATTGGGACAAGAACGGTAACACGCTACAAAATCACATATAAAGGAAAAGGCAGAAAGAAAAAGAAGATAAAAACCCCATATGAGGTTGATGAGCCGGTGTATGAATATTTCAAAATGCCATTAACAAGAACAGGAACGAGTGTTTGGATATTTGCCGCTCACAAAACAAGCGATAAACTCAAAGCGATTATGAAAGAAGCCGGAGAAGATGAGAATGAATTCGAAATTGAAGCCGGTTCTGACTCCTCATACAACAGTTTCAATTTCAATACTCCGGAAGGAAGAACCATTGCACAGATATATGCCAAAAGATATCAGGAAAAGAGTGAGCGTTTGGCAACCTATGTGAACGATGAAGTGGAAAAAACCAACCGCCCTGCATTGGGTGTGAACCAAAGACAGGTTGGGATATGGGTGCTTCAGGCCACAAACATGCCTGCCATCTTGATTGAAACGGGGTTCATAAATAATCCGGAAGATGAAAAATACCTAAACAGCGAAGAAGGTCAAAAAGAAATGGCCGAATCCATCACCAATGCTGTTTTGAGATTTAAAACACAGATGGAGCAGTTAAACAATGGTCAAGCGTCAAAATGATCATGACTTTTAAACTAAAAAAAACAGAAAAAAGTGAAAGTATCCAACGAATTTAAAATTGGCATTTTAGGAATAGTAGCCATAGCCTTGTTGGTTCTTGGATTTAATTTTCTCAAAGGAAATAAATTATTCACCAAGTCATTGATCTTGCATGCAAGATATCAAAATGTTCAGGGCTTGACACCATCAAATCCTGTCATCATCAATGGACTACAGGTTGGAACAGTCCGTTCCATAGAAAACGACAAGTCCATGAAAGAGCTGATTGTCACTTTCGCCATTCATAAAGACATCAACATTCCAGCCAATTCTTTCGCACATATTCATCCTAATCCTTTAACCATTACAAGAGTTGAAATCGTATTGGGCGATTCGACTGTCATGCTCAAAAACAATGACAGCATCAGATCTGCACCGAGCGATGGTTTTATAGAAGGTGTCATAAACAGCAAATTGGATCCGGTTTTACTTTCCGTCAACAAAGCCATTTCAACCATCGACTCCGTATTGAACAGCATCAATTCCGTCTTCGATCAGCAAAACAAAAAAAATATAGCATCCACCATAGAACACCTTGAACGTATTTCCGCTTCGGTACAAACATCCACTTCTTCATTAGAAGTATTGGTTGACAAAGACAATGGGAATCTGGCAAAAACACTGAACAATGCAAGATCTTTCACCGATAATCTGGTGAAAAACAATGAAAAATTAAACAGCACCATCGACAATTTGAATCTGACTTCCAAAAATTTATCCGCACTGGATTTGAAAAGCACATTATTCAAACTTGACTCTAGCATCAGTGGATTAAAAACCACGATTGGCAAAATCAACAGCAAAGATGGCAGTTTGGGATTGTTATTGAATGATCCAACCCTTTACCGTAATCTTAGCTCAACCAGCAATAAAATCAATACCCTCATCGACGACCTTAGATTGCATCCAAAGCGTTATGTTTCTTTTTCGGTTTTTGGTAAATCAGACAAAAAAGAAAGTCCTTTGAGTACACCATTACCGGATACCCTCGATGCTCCGTACCCAAAACAAAAAGCAAATCCCTGAGATGACAAAGGGAAATTCAACCGTCCATTACGGTAAACCAAACCAAACTTCTAGTCCAATAAAGGGCTTCATTTTTGCTTTTTCCCTTTTGTTTTTCAACATCGTCTCATTCGGACAAATTTCCAATGATACCCTACCAAATCAACCTGCCGGTTTTAAGCAGATTGAAATCATCCAGGCCCAAAGTCTCAGACAAATTACCCTATCAGGTGATATCGTATTGGAAACCCTTTCAGGAAATGCCAGGGTAAAACAAGGAAATACCATATTGGAAGGTGACAGTATCGTCATCGACAAATCAACCGGATTCGTGGAAGTATTTGGAAATGTGCATATCAACGATGCCGATACGGTTCATACATACGCGCAATACCTCAGATATGTGGGTGCACAACAAATAGCTTATTTGCAAAAAAATGTAAAACTCACCGATGGCAAGGCCGTATTAACCACACAAGACCTTATATATGACCTAAAGTCGGGAATCGCAAGCTATCAAAACGGAGGAAAAGTAGTCAATGGAAAAACAGTGCTGAACAGCAAACATGCAACATATTATTCGGACACCAAGGATGTTTTTTTTGACGACCAAGTGAAACTGAAAGATCCGAAGTACGATATGGAAGCCGATAGTTTGAGGTACAATACAGCTTTCAAAACTGTTTATTTCATATCACCTACCAAAATAAAAACTGAAGAAGGAAGAATCAATACAAAATCCGGAATCTATAAACTCGAATCGGGTGAAGCTGTGTTTTATGACAAGACTGTCTTCAGAGACAGCACACGCTATATCAGTGGAAACAAGGTGGCTTTCGACGAAAAAACAAATACCATACAGATTGAAGAATACGGAAAAGTGGTTGACAGTGTCAATCAGGTGATGATCTTGGGTGATCAGATTCTCATTGATAAAAACAAAAACAGTTTTCTGGCTACAAGAAAACCGGTCATGATTCTATACCGGGATAAAGACAGCACATTCATCACAGCAGACACCCTTTTCTCCGGTGTCAGATTGAAAGACAGCATCGAAATTCAAAGAGAACTATCAGACAGTTTGAACAAGAAAGACAAAAAAAACGACAGCCTTCGATACTTTGTAGGTTATCATAATGTTCGAATTTTCAATGATTCTATACAGGCCGTAGCAGACAGCATGTATATTTCTTCTTTGGATTCCACCTTCAAACTGATGAAAAATCCGATTTGCTGGAATGGAAACTCCCAAATGAGTGGCGATACCATCATCCT
>JAURKN010000232.1 GCA_030831725.1 Ferruginibacter sp. | reverse complement strand
TGTAAAAAAGAATGGCCTCCAAATTGGAAGCCATTCAAAAAAATGAAGATCGAATTAGTTAGTGATTTCTGCAGTCTTCTCCTGAGTTTCTGCTTTCTTGTCGCAAGCCTTAGCTTTGTTGCAGCAAGTTTTTCCTTTAGCACATTTCTTTTTCTTTCCTTTGTCTGTGTTGTTTGCGAAAGTTACGCCGCTAACCAAAAGAGCAGCAGTAGCAAGTAAGAATAATTTTTTCATTTGTTTTTATTTTAAGGGTATAAAAGTAGGGAATTCTGTTTTATTTCATAATAAAAAGGCGTTAAAATTACCATTTGGCAATTGGAGTGACCCCACCTTTTACTTTTTGATTCATATCAACCAAAATCTCGGCATCCGGTGGTAAAAGCAAGTCAACTCGACTGCCAAATTTGATGAAACCAAGCTCTTCAGACTGCTTAACTTGTTGACCTACAGCCAGATAGTTCACAATTCGCTTGGCCAGTGCGCCGGCAATTTGTTTAACCAAAACCTCTTTACCCTTCGATTTTAATACAACAGAATGACGCTCATTTTCTGTGGAAGATTTTGGGTCCCAGGCAACCAGATATTTTCCGGGGTGATATTGGTTATAAACCACTTCCCCATCAATCGGATTTAGATTCACATGCACATTGGCAGGACTCATGAAAACTGAAACCTGAAGTCTTTTTGTTTTGAAATACTCCTGGTCGATAACTTCTTCAATCACAACAACCTTACCATCGCAAGGTGATACCAAAAGGTTGGCATCTTGGGTCAGTTTTCTTGCGGGAATCCTGAAAAAGGAAATGATGAACAACCATAGTCCGAAAGACAAAATATGAATGATGGCGATCAAAATCAACCAAGTATCGCCCAGAAAAAAATGCAAGGTCATGTTCAGGACCAATAAAACTAGAGCGGTGATGAGGATGGTTGCTCCTCCTTCTTTGTGAATACGCATAGAATAAATTGAAACGCGAATGTACAACCAAAGGATTTACCCTGCAATACATTTGATGTAAATCCAAACCGGAGTGGCTGCCATGAGCAAAGAATCGAAACGATCAAGAAAACCTCCGTGACCGGGCATAAACGAACCGCTGTCTTTGATCTCTGCCATTCTTTTCCATTTGCTTTCCACCAGATCTCCGAAAGTGCCAAAAACAGCACTGATCAGTGCAATCATAGTCCAGTTGAAAGATGGAATAGCTTTCGCAACAGGGATGTACTTTCCGGCCAAAGAAATAATACCAACGGAAAGTAAGATGCCTCCGATGGTTCCTTCCCAGGTTTTCTTGGGAGAAACTACAGATAGTGGCGTCCTACCTATCATAGATCCGACCAGATAAGCCATTGTATCATTGATCCAGATGGAAAACAAAATTCCAATGGCGTATAAAGGAAGAAAGCGATCCTGAGAAAAAGAAGCATGTGTTCCCAGATCAATCATCAACAAAATTGGAATCACGATGTAGCATGTTCCTACAATGGCACGGATCATTTTATTTTTCTCGCCCAGTTTGGGGTTATGGTGAAAAAACTCCTGCAAGCATCCTCCCATGATGAGAGCGAATAATATTCTGTATGCTTGAGGATGAATAAACAATCCACAGAGCATGACAATTACAAAAACAAATGCGGTGATGCTTCTGGTTTTTAGAACACGGGTATCTAAAGCCACTTTTGATTTTTTTATGATGATACAATTCTATCGTCATTAGGACTCAAAGAATTCAGCATTTGATTTTCACGGGAGTGGATACGCATTACGCTATCTTCACTGTATTCCTTGAGTTTGCGAAACAACAAAACAAGAGCGACAACGGCGATGATGCCAAGCCACCAATTGGATTCCATCACATCATCAGCAGGCATTTGCGAATGCTTGGAACCCTTCATGAAAAAGAGTTGAACAACCGCAACGCCATTGTTTAAGAAATGAGCGAAAATCGGTACCCAAATATTTCTGGTATAATAGTACAACATGCCTAAAACGAAGCCCAGCCATGCCCTGCTTAAAAAAAGGCTGATTGAAATATGTATTATGCTGAACAGTAGCGAGGTGACTATGATGGCAAGCAAGGGCCATTTCCACCAACGTTCCAGCATGCGCTGCAATGCACCACGAAATAGAACCTCTTCGAAAAGCGCAGGAAGAAATGCAAGCAGCACCAACACAAGCAGCATATCTGCAGGACCGTTCATCTGACCGATGATGTTAACCTGTGTATCATAGTTTTGTTCCAAAGCGTCTGCCATAGTTTTCAGAGCAGGCAGATGATTCAACACCTGTTGAGAAAAAGCATGTAAAGTTGCTGCAGTGAGCCCTGATAAAAAAACTATAGGAACAACAATCATCCATTGTCTGATATTGAAATGTTTATTGAACCCCAACCAGAAAAATGATGAACCGTGACAGATTCTGGAATATATCACTGCAGGAACAAAAAAGCCCACAAAAGCGGATATGACATTGATCCATCTTACAAAACCCACATTTTTCGGGTCTGAGATGATTGCTTCCATATATTCGGAAGCTTTTTCGATAGGCACGCCTTTTGGCAACAGCGGTGCGAACATGATCAGTTGTATACCGGTAGCCAACATGAGCCCGATGCCGATGGCGAACAAGATCATGCCCAATTGGCCGAAACCTGTGTATCCCTTGTTGCTTTTATATTGCATAAGCCGATGTTAAACCTTAATTTTGCTGCAAGATACAAAAATAGAAATGCCCAAAATCGGACCCATATCATTGCCTGAATTCCCGTTGCTCTTGGCACCGATGGAAGATGTGAGCGACCCGCCGTTCCGTGCCGTATGTAAGGATAATGGTGCGGATTTGATGTACAGCGAATTCATCAGCAGCGAAGGACTTATTCGTGATGCGATCAAGAGCCGAAAAAAACTCGATTTCAGCGAAGAAGAAAGACCATTCGGCATTCAGATATTTGGAGGAGATGAAGAAGCCCTCGGGATGTCTGCCAGAATATGCGAGGCGGTAAATCCGGATTTGGTTGACATCAATTTCGGTTGCCCGGTAAAAAAAGTGGCATTGAAAGGTGCAGGAGCCGGTGTGTTGAAAGATGTGGACCTGATGGTTCGTTTAACCGAAAGCGTGGTGAAGAGCACGAAACTGCCGGTAACAGTAAAAACGAGATTGGGCTGGGACGAGAACACTAAAAATATCGAAGAGGTGGCAGAGCGTCTTCAGGATGTAGGTATACAGGCGCTTTCGATCCATGGAAGAACCCGTGCTCAGATGTACAAAGGTGAAGCGGATTGGACCTTGATCGCCAAAGTGAAAAATAATCCGAGAATCAAAATACCCATTTTCGGAAATGGTGATATTGATTCGCCGCAAAAAGCAAAAGCATATAAAGAGCGCTACGGAGTGGATGGCATCATGATTGGAAGAGCCGCTATCGGGTATCCCTGGATTTTCAGAGAGATCAAGGCTTTTCTGAAGGATGGCACTATTCTTCCTCCCCCAACTTTAGAAGAAAGAGTTGTCGTATGTAAAAAACACTTGAACAGATCCATAGAGTGGAAAGGCCCTGTTGTAGGCATCAATGAAATGCGCAGACATTATACAAATTACCTCAAAGGATTGCCAGGCATAAAAGAATTCAGATACAAACTGGTAACGCTCACCTCACCTGAATCCATAAACGAAGTGTTGGATCAGATTACAGAACATTACAAAGACTTTGAGTTTCCGCATATTCCGATTGAAATCATCGATTATCATTATAATTGTCCATTGTAGGATTTAAGATTTTAGATTTGAAATTGATAATTGAAGATTATTGATTTGGATGTTTATTGTTTGGTGTTTGGATGTCTACCAAGTTTAAGATTTGGGATTTAAGATTTGTTACATAGAATCAACTAGAAATGATTTTTCGGAAAGAGCAATCACCCTATTTAATAGCTTACTCTGACAATGCATGAATTACAAATCACAAATCACTAATCATTAATCATTTCAATCAATAGACGGCTCTGCATTCGAATCAGAGAATCGAACAAGGTTTCCTTCTTCATTAATCAGATATTTACAGAAATTCCATGTGGGAACTTGTTTATTCCACCCGTTTTGTTTGGGATCTGATAGCCATTTGAACAAGGGATGTTGGGCATCAGAACGAATGACAACCGATTTTTCGGCTAGAGGAAAAGTGACGCCGTAATTTTTTTGGCAAAAAGCCGCTATGGTTTGATTGTCGCCTTTTTCCTGGTTTCCAAAATCGTTGGATGGAAATCCAATCACCATCAAACTGTCTTTTTCTTTGCGAAATAGCGATTCAAGCGCATCGTATTGTCCGGTATAGCCACAATCGGATGCGGTGTTTACAATCAATACCTTTTTCCCTTTGTATGCTGAAAGGTCAAGCAAAGTTCCATCATTCAAGGTTATCTTGATTTCGTAAACGGAGGTAATGCTTTTTTCGTTTCCAGTGAGGGAATGATTTTTTCCGGTTAGTTTTCCAAGACCCATAACAAGTGGATAGAGTTTTTTCAGGATGCGTTGACGGGTGGTCATGTTTTTGTTGTGTTTATTAGGGATGGCGAGGATGGCTACGGAGAGGGAGAAAAAAACCAAAATGGAAGCAAGAATCCATTTCATTTGCATTGATTTGATGAGCGACAAATTGTTTTTATTACTTTCGGTTAATCATATATAACAACAAATGGATCAAGATGTTCATTTCATGAAGCTAGCGCTTTTGGAGGCTCAAAAAGCATTCGACCATGAAGAGGTGCCGGTTGGCGCTGTGGTGGTGATGCAGAACAAAATCATCGCCAAAGCGCACAATCAGGTTGAACTGTTGAACGACAGCACCGCCCATGCAGAAATCATGGCACTTACAACGGCCTTCCAACACCTCGGAAGCAAATACCTTCCTGATGCCACGTTATATGTCACCTTGGAGCCCTGCTTCATGTGTTCTGGCGCAATGTATTGGAGCAAGATCGGAAAAATTGTTTTTGGCGCATATGACGAAAAGCATGGGTATCGAAGCATTGCGGGAGAAAAAAATCCATTTCATCCAAAAACAGAAATAATAGGTGGTGTATTAGAAGATGAATGTGCTGAATTGATGAAAACTTTTTTCAAAATACGGAGATGATGATACCTGTTGTGCGAATGAGAATGAGAGCGGGAATGAGTGAGAATATGAGAGTGGTTAAGATATTTTAGAAATCAATTACAGTTCATGAATCAAAATCATGCTATACCTTATGCAAATCCTATAACTTTGTGTTTGAATTTTTAAACAAAAAAATA
>JAURKN010000231.1 GCA_030831725.1 Ferruginibacter sp. | reverse complement strand
TGTAAGCATCAGCGCCACACCAAGTGTTGGAGAAACCATTTCATGGTACACTGTTGCCACAGGTGGTACATCTATCGGAACTGGTTCACCATTCAATACACCAGCCATCACAGTTTCGACTTTCTACTTTGCGGAAGCAGTCAACTCAACAACAGGTTGCCGTTCAGCCATCCGTAGTCTGGTGAGTGCGAACATCGTTAGCACACCTACGATTTCAAACGCCGGACCAGACCAGAATCTTTGTTCAACAACAGCTACGCTTGCCGCCAATACGGCAACGAGCGGAACAGGAGTATGGTCGGTTATTTCCGGAGCGGGAGGTTCATTCGCTAATACTGCTAGTCCTACTACCACATTTACCGGTGTGAGTGGAACAACATACACTTTGGCATGGACGATCAGCAATGCACCATGTCCTGCATCTGCAGATCAGGTTGTGATAACATTGACAGCACCTCCAACCGGAGCCTTGTCAGGTATATATTATGTACCAAGCAGTCCATTGAATGATTGCCGCTTCTTCTCAACCATTGCGGAAGCTGTTACATATCTCAATAACAATGGCGTTGCAGGAGCAACTACCATTAAAGTAGCGGCAGGCTATACAGAGAATCTCACAGCTACATTGGCTTTGGGAAGTGCCACATTGAATGCAAGCACTTCATCAACCAACAAGCTCAGATTCGAAAAGAATGGCATTGGCGCCAATCCATTGGTTACAGCATATACCGGAGGAACAAATACCTCAAACACAGCTTCACCAGATGGTATATGGAGTTTGAGAGGGGTAGACTTCGTTACCATCGATGGCATCAGTTTGCAGGAGAATCCAGCCAACGTCAATGCCAATACTCAGATGGAATATGGATTCGGATTGTTCAAAGCTAGTGCGACAGATGGTGCTCAAAACGACACAATTAAAAACTGTGCTGTCACATTGAACAGAAACAACTTCACAGGTTCTACGAATTTCTTGAGTGGTGCTGTGGGTATCGCCATGGTGAATGCTACAGCGACAGCCGCCACCACACCTTTGGTTGTTACAGCATTGTCCGGTGCGAACTCGAACAACGTTTTCATCAGCAATAACATTCAGAACGTACACTATGGAATAGGACTTCTTGGATTCGCCACATCTTCCATTGCGGCATTTGGAGATGCGAGCAATAAGATTGGTGATACATCAATTGCCGCTTCAGGTAACACTATAGATGCAGGTGGTGCGGCAACTGCGAACAACGTTTCTTATGGCGTATTTGTGAAAGAACAGTTTGATGCTCAAATTGGATATAACACAATATCCGGTTCGGCTCATAATTCAAATCAAACCGGTATCAGAACAGAAAACAACACAGGAGCTACCGGTATCGGCATATCCAACAATACCATTAGCATCACAGGTGGAGCAGACAGGAACTATGCAGGCATAGACAATACAACCGGCGGAGGTTCTGGATCAACTGTTGCTATAGAAGGTAATACAATCAGTGTCACCATGCCTTCGAACATCACTTTGTCCAATACCCTTGGTTCAATCATCGGTGTAAGAAATGCAAGTGTCAACACCATTGATAATATCAGAATCAGAAACAACAACTTCAGCAACAGCAATGTTACTGGAACAGGTGCATGGACCGGAATCTCAAATACCGCAAATAGTGTTGCGGTTGGTGGTACAATCAACATCAGCAATAATACCCTGAACAACAACAAGATCTTGTCTACGGGAACATTCGCAGGTATACAAAACACGGGAACCACATATGCTTCACTCGAAATGAGTCGCAATGTGATCAGTGGAAACAGAAAAGACATTGGTAACATATCTATAACTGATGTAAGCTGGTTGAAACAAACAGCTACCGCTAACTCCGGAAATCTAACTGTTCAAAACAACCTGATTTCCAACGATACGGTACAAATAACATCAAACAACAACCAGGCTGCGAATGTCAATGGTATAAGCATTGGCGGGGTTAAATCTGGTTCAAATTCAAACGTAAGCGCGAATACGATTCAGTCGTTGAGTTTACTAGAAATCAACTCCACTTTTGTTGGTACTCTGAGAGGTATTTTGTTGACCAACCCGATAGGACAAATACCAACAGGTGAGGTGATTTCAAACAATAGAATCAGCAAACTTGTAATTTCAGCGGCGACTGCATCAAGCGCGACACATGTAATGGCCGGTATTCAGCATACTGGCATTGGCGCAAGTCCTAGGGAATATTCTTCCAATAGAATAGACACGATGTATGTTAGAAAAAATGCGGACGCAAGTCCTGCATACAATTCACTGGTAAGCGGTATTCATAATGCTTCAGGTGGATCTTCTTTGTCTATTTTCAAAAACAAGATTTCTCATCTGATTCCTTTTGCCTCAACGAGTGCGACTATAGCAAGAGGTATTTGGCTCGCAGGTGGTGCAACCTTGTCAAGCACGCTTCATAACAACATGGTTGACCTAGACATGACCCAGGCATTTGATGGTGCAGAAGCGACATCTCTTGTAGGTTCTGATGCGATCAGAGGATTCGACATATCAACTGGTTCTGCTGGTCCAATCAATGTGTACTACAATACCGTAGAAATTGCCGGTTCTGGAACAGGAACTGTTTTTGGTAGCAGTGCCTTCAGCATCAACAATGGAACTCCTTCTGTATTGTTCAAAAACAATGCTTTTGTAAACCGTTCAACACCAGGCGGTACAAGTCCTGGGCTTTCAGTAGCACTTAGAAGAAGTACTGCTTTGTCTGCATCATATAGCACTTCATCCAGCAATAACTTATATTTTGCCGGAACTCCATCTGCTACCAATCTGATCTATTTTGACGGAACGAATTCATTCCAGCGTTTGTCTGATCTCCAGCCAACAAGAGAATTGAACTCTGTTGAGCTTGTCAATCCTGTGTTTGTTCGTGGAACTGATAATACGGATAGTCTCCATATGAACACCACTACAAACTGTGCGTTCAATGAAACGGCAACACCAATAGTTGGATTCACAGATGATGTGGATGGAGATGTAAGAAGTGGAACTACACCAGATATTGGAGCTGATGAATTCAATACAACAGGTTTGGGTGTGGGACAATGGGCCGGTATCAACACCAACTGGAATGATGCGAACAACTGGTGCGGTGCCGTACCTAATTCAACCACAGATGTTACTTTAGCTACGGGTAGAACATTCTATCCAAGCATAGATGGTACAACCACACCTATTCCTGCAGTTAGAAACTTGACCATCAATAATGGAGCGACTGTAAATGTTCTTGCTAACGGAAAGATGGATATTTATGGTAATATTACAAACTCAGGTATATTCAATACCAAAGATGGTACTATAGAAATGATTGGTTCAAGCGCACAAACAATCGCAGCTGGATCATTCCAAAACAACAATCTCAGAAATCTGGTTCTCAATAACAATGTAACCCTGAATGGTGCGTTGAACATCCTCAACAAGATTTCATTCAAAGGCAACAACAGGGTATTCACCACAAATGATAACCTGACTTTGAAGTCAAATGATACGCTAACTGCGAGTGTGGGAGATGCGACAAACGGAGGCGTTAGTACAGGTAACAATATTACCGGTAACGTTTCAGTTGAGCGTTTCTTATCCAACATCAAAAACGGTACACCTTCATTGAAAACATGGAGATTGCTTTCTATGCCTACCAAACACAACTTGCAAACCATCAAGCAATCATGGCAGGAGAATGGAGACTCTTCAACCGTATTTAACCCGAACCCTGGATTTGGAACCCAGATCACGACAATCCTCGGTGGTACTAATGCGGCCGCGAGATTACTAGGATTTGACGCATATTCTTCAGGAGGTTCATCAATAAAAACATATAATCCTGTCACCAATCAATGGGTAAACACACCAACCACATTGGCAGCATTTGACAGAAATGTACCATATCTGATTTTCGTCAGAGGTAGCAGAGCTAAAACTTTATTCAACCAAATTCCAGATACAACCGTTTTAAGGGAGAAAGGAATTCTGAATATTGGAGATACGTTCAACTATACTTTGGGAACGGCAGGAAACCAATTCGTTTCTGTACCTAATCCTTATCCAAGCTCAGTCAGCTTCCAAAACCTGCAGAAGTCGAACATTACAGCATTCTATTACTTGTATGATAGTAGATTAGGTTCCAATGGTGGATACCAAACGGTAACTGCTGACGGGTCATTCATCACTCCAGGTGGTGGAAGCTACACCGGAGGAAATTACAACATACAATCCGGTCAAGGATTCTTTGTAAGGACCAACGGTGGAGCAGGAAGCATATTGTTCAAGGAAACGGCCAAAGTGGATGGCAGTGCAAATGTTTTGAGAACCAACGCTCAATTGCAGATGTTCAAAACATCTCTCTATAAATTACAAAATGGCACACCAGACCTTAACGATGGAGTTGTTCAGATTTTCGACGAAAATGCAAACAACAATGTTGACGAAAGTGATGCTGAGAAAATGTCTAATTTGTATGAGAATTTCGGCATCTCCGGCAATGGTAAAAACATTTCGATAGAAAGCAGAAAACCATTTGAAGCAAACGACACGGTTCATTACAATATGGGCCAGATGAAGCTTGCAACCTACAGATTGGAATTCGCGCCTCAAAATCTAAATGTGAATGGACTTGAAGCTTTGCTTCTTGATAAATTCTTGGGAACCACCACACCGGTTAGTTTGCAACAATCCACAACAGTTGACTTTACAATAAATTCAACTGCAGGATCTTATGCTTCAGACAGATTCAAATTGATATTCCGTCAGCTCAGACCATTGCCTGTGACTTTCATCGAGGTGAAAGCGGTGAAAGTGGACAAGCAGTCCAAAGTCTCATGGAAAGTAGCCAATGAGATTAACATTTCAGGTTACACTGTGGAAAGGTCGTTGGATGGACGCACTTTCGCTCCGATTGGCACTGTATCATCGAATGGTCGTGAGAATTATTCACTCACAGACGTAGATCCGTCTTTGATGAATTATTACAGAATCAGAAGCAATGGAACCGATGGTGAGAAAAAATACAGTCAAATTGTGAAACTGGTATTTGAAACGTCTCCTTCGATCACCATATACCCTAATCCTATCAAAGAAGATGGAAAAGCAAACATCAGACTGATATCTCTACCACAAGGCGAATACAACTTGACATTGTTGAATTCACTTGGACAAACCATGAAAATTCAGACCCTACAGCACCAGGGTGGAGACGTGGTATATCCGTTTGAAATGCCGAAACATATGGCTCATGGTCATTATACATTGGAAATCAATGGTAAACAAGTCCAAAAAACAAGACTCAAGATTTTGTTTTAACCAAATAAAACTTAAATTTGCGATAAGCATACAGAAGATGAAAAGATATTTGATTCCCGTTTCCGTAATCGCTATGACACTCATCATTGTGGTTTTCCCTTCCTTGCTGATGGCTCAACCACCGGATGGAGGATGTGATCCTTTGGATCCGACTTGCCCGATTGATGGAGGGTTGAGTTTTTTGATTGCCGCCGGAATAGGATTGGGAGCAAAAAGAGCTTTCCAAAAAAAATAATAACATTATCAACAATTCAAACGGGT
Organism: Ferruginibacter sp.; assembly: GCA_030831725.1. Lineage (GTDB taxonomy): Bacteria > Bacteroidota > Bacteroidia > Chitinophagales > Chitinophagaceae > Ferruginibacter. Next base: position 4,000 of record JAURKN010000231.1, on the reverse strand, counting down.
GCATAGCTCCCGTTTTTTTTTTGCTTAATTTTTTCATATTTCATTGAATTTCAAATAGATTAAAATTTTTTTTGTCGTTTTTTTTTAAGAAATTTGTTTAGAAAGGTGATTCTCTAACTTCCAAAATCGGGGTTTACTTTTTTTTATATGAAATTCTATCGGAACTGTACCTCTTTGGAGTTGAAAAGATTTCGTGCCATCACTCTGGTTGTCACATTTGCTTTGTTGTTGACATCTTGTTTAAACACGGTGAAAAAAACGTCGTATCTCAATAAGTTGTCATTTGACACCACCATTGTTACCCAAGTAAAAATACCGACTCCACTGGTTATTCAACCCAAAGACATTCTCTCTATAAATGTAAGTAGTCTGAATCCGGATCTGGACGAGAAATTCAACGCACTAGGGAAATATGGCTCAAATGATTTGAATGGGAATGTATTTTTAAGCGGTCATGAGGTAGACAATAACGGTAACGTAAGATTGCATTACATAGGTGAAGTGATGGCAAAAGGATTGACGAGAAACCTGTTGGCAAAGAAAATTGAACAGGAACTTCAGCCATATCTCAAAGATCCAATTGTTAAAGTCAATTTTTTGAATAAAAAAATTACTGTGATGGGAGAGGTCGGTTCACCTCGAATCATTTCCATGAAGGATGAGAGTATGCATATTTTGGACGCTTTAGTAGCAAGTGGCGACTTGAAAGATGATGCTGTAATAAATGATATTGTTATATTAAGGGATTCTTCGGGCGTAAAACAATTGAAACACATTAACCTGGAAGATCAGACTTTGTTAAATTCCGATTGGTCGGTTTTACTTCCTAACGACATCGTTTTTGTCAAAAAAGATATTACTACCAAATCCAAGGAAGAGAAAAGGAGATCATTGCAATCAACGTTTTCTCTGATTGTGTCATTAGTCACTTTTCTTGCCATCATTTTCAACAATCTCATAAAGTAACCTGATTATGAATGATGAATTGCCAATAAAGGAAAAACAAAATGACAGTTTGCTCGCGCAGATTGTATACAGGTATCTTCCTTTTTGGCCCTTTTTTATCATAATAGCCTCAATTTCACTGGCAATTTCTTTCATCACTCTTCGTTCTCAAACAAAAATTTATCTTGCTTCGTCAAAGGTTTTACTGAAGGATCCTCAAAAAGGAAACGGAGATACGAAAGTGCTTGATGCATTAAATATATTCAGTGAAAAAAAGACGGTCGAAAACGAAATCATCGTTTTAAGGTCTACATCTTTGATGGAGACTGTTGTAAAAGATTTGGATTTATATGCCGTTATATTCAATGAAGGTAAGGTTCAAAAAGAAGAGTTGTATGGCTCGAACTCACCATTGAAATTTGTTGCTCTTCAGAAGGACAGTATTTTCCCGGCAGGAAAAAGGATCTTTGAAATTGACTGGGAAAGCAAAATGGTGAAAATTGATGGAAAATCAGTACCATTTGGTGGCATCTGCAAAATTCAGAATACACATTATAGGATTGAGATCAACCCTAATTACAAAAGGAATCTCAAAGGGAAGAATTATTTTGTTGTATTTAATTCAGTATATACGACTGCTGCCAAAATCATATCCACAATGAAGGCAGGCCCTATTTCTTATGCCTCCACTGTCATAGATGTGAAAATGGAAACGGCTGAACCTAAAAAAGGGGCTGACATTCTCAATAAATTATTCGAAGTATACAACAAGGCGGCGATTGAAGATAAAAACCTAATGGCCACCAAAACCCTGAACTTCATTGAAGACCGTCTGAGTGCAGTAATCAATCAACTTGATAGTGTTGAGAAAAATATGGAGACATACAAGACTCAGCAAGGTGTCCTAGAGTTGGGTGAGCAAGCTTCCATATATTTCAATGTGGTGAATGAATTGGATAAGGCCAATAGCACATTGGATCTTCAACTTCAGATTTTGCAAGAAGTTGAAAAATATACCTCTAAAAAGTCCAATGAAAAAGGTACCGTTCCATCACTGATACTTCTGAACGACGAGACCTTAAAATCATTATTGAATCAACTTTATACTGCAGAATTTGAATTGGAAGCGGCATATGCAAATTCAGGAAGGAAAAGTAACGCAGTGCTTTTGGCGGAAGAAAAAGTTGAGAAACTCAAAGCGGATATTAAAGAAAGTCTTTCCAATATCAGGTCGAATCTGAGTGTGCAGCGAAGAAGCAACGACATGAATATCGCGAGGAATAAAAACTTGTATTCTTCTGTGCCCATGAAAGAGAGGGGGTTGCTCGACATTAGCAGACAGCAGGCGATAAAGAATGAGATTTACACGTATTTGCTCAAAAAAAGGGAAGAAACAGCTCTTTCGTCGGCCTCAACCAGTGCAGATTTGCGTGTTTTGGAAAAAGGTTCTGTGAGCGGGCCAATCAGTCCTATACCTACCAACTATTTCTTGACAGGCTTTCTTATAGGGCTCTTGATTTTCGTGGTGTATGTTCAGGGATATGAACAATTCAATAATAAGGTGATGTTCCGGGCCGAAATTGAAAAAAGAACCAAAGTGCCTGTGATAGGTGAAATTGTTCAATCAAAAATAAATGAACCGATTGCCATTGGGGAAGGTAAAAGAACAGTAATAGCAGAACAATTGCGTGCTTTAAGAACCAATTTGAACTTCATGGGCTTAAACGAGGATGACAATGTTCTATTGGTTACTTCAAGTATTTCCGGTGAAGGAAAAAGTTTCGTGTCAGTCAACTTAGCCATCAGTTTGACCCTTAATGGGAAAAAAGTGGCTTTGTTGGAAATGGATTTGAGAAAACCAAAGTTGAGTAAGACATTGGAATTGAAAAGGGACATTGGGATTTCAACATACTTGGTTCACAAGAACACATTGGAAGAGATCATCAGGCCTACTTCTTATGAAAATCTGTATTTATTGAGCGCAGGTCCCATACCACCCAATCCGACAGAATTGATCAGCAAGCCGGAGTTTAAAATCATGATTGATTCATTGAAATCCCAATTTGATTATGTGATAATAGATACGGCTCCCATAGGTCCCGTTACGGATGCCCAATTGTTGTCTAAGTATGTGGATACAACTATTTTCATGATTCGTCATAATCATACTCCAAACGTGTTTTTAAGAATGATTGAATCGTTGAATCAAGAGAAGAAATTCAAAAACATGTGTATTGTATTTAACGGAATCAGACCAAGAGGTATTTCGTTTTTAAACTATGGGTTTGGTGGATATGGCAATGGATACGGATATGGTTATGGATACGGTTATGGTTATGGTTACGGGTATGCTTATGGAAAAGCTTATTCAAACGACTATATCGGGGATAAAACAGATCCCGGTTTTAAAAATCTCTGGGATATAAAAGGCATCCTGAAATCTATTTTCGGGAAAAAATAAAATTTTGTCACACCTGATCTAACACCGTCTTCAATCACATGAAAAGAAAAACATGTGACTGAGGACTAGCGAAGCTTTGTCCCGAACCAATGGAATGAAAAACTGGTACGTCATACAAACAAGACCCAGATGGGAAAAAAAAATCGCCTCTTTTTTGAATAACAAGGGTATTGAGCACTATTGTCCTTTGAATAAGGTGAGAAAACAGTGGAGCGACCGTAAAAAAATAGTCTTTGAACCTTTATTTAAGGGATACATATTTGTAAGATTGGAAGAAGATGAGAAGTGGAGCATTCTAGATATAGATGGGGTACTGAACTTCATATATTGGCTAGGGAAACCGGCAATCGTTCGTCAGAATGAGATAGAAAACATACAGAAATATTTATGTGAATTTGAAGAAGTGGAAATCAGTGAGATTAAGCTCGAAAAAGGGCAGGAAGTTGTAATCAAACAAGGCGTTTTGATGAATTATAAAGGGATTGTGATGGAAATCAGAAACAATAGGGCATGGGTAAGGATTCAAAGCATGGGATTGGTTTTGAGTGCGGAATTCAAGAAAGAGGGACTTATGCCTGTTTAATTCTTTGGGTT
>JAURKN010000230.1 GCA_030831725.1 Ferruginibacter sp. | reverse complement strand
CAAAAGAAGCAGCAATGGTAGAGGGCCTGTCTGTATTTGGTGCATTACATTTGAAAGATGTAGTCAATCATTTAAATGGGGAAAAACCGCTGGAGGCTGTAAGGGTCAACATCGCCGATGCTTTTCTGATGGCACAAAAAACGGAGGAGCTGGATTTTTCTGAAGTAAGAGGACAAGAAAATATCAAGCGCGCGCTGGAAATCGCGGCAGCAGGCGGACATAATGCCATTTTGATCGGACCTCCCGGTGCCGGTAAAACGATGCTGGCAAAAAGACTTCCATCCATTCTTCCTCCACTCAATCTGGAGGAAGCGCTTGAAACCACAAAAATCCATAGTGTGGCCGGTAAGATGCCGGAAAATCAATCCATCATCTGTAAAAGACCATTTAGAAATCCACATCATACGATTTCAGATGTTGGATTGGTTGGTGGTGGTGGACATCCGCAGCCGGGAGAAATTTCACTGTCACACAATGGTGTTTTGTTCCTGGATGAATTGCCCGAATTCAAAAGAACGGTACTCGAAGTGATGCGGCAGCCCATGGAAGAACGAAAAGTAACTATTTCCCGGGCGAAAATCAGCATCGATTTCCCGGCAGGATTCATGTTGATTGCCAGCATGAATCCTTGTCCTTGCGGATATTTCAACCACCCGGAAAAATCATGTTCATGTGGCGCTGTTGCGGTTCAACGCTATTTGAACAAGGTTTCAGGTCCGCTTTTAGACAGGATAGACCTGCATGTGGAAGTGACACCGGTAAGTTTTGATGAAATAAAATCATCCGTTGTTTCGGAGAAGAGTGAAGAAGTCAGAAAAAGAGTGGTCAGAGCAAGAGAAATCCAATCTGAGAGATACGTAACTCAAGAAGGTATTTTTTCAAACGCACAGATGAGCAGTAGTATGCTGCGAAAAATTTGTGTCATAGATGACAGTTCTCAATTGCTTTTGAAAAAAGCCATGGAAAAACTGAATCTCTCTGCAAGGGCTTACGATAGAATTTTGAAAGTAAGCAGAACCATCGCTGATTTGTCTGAGAGTGAGTGCATCAGAACAGAGCATTTGGCCGAAGCTATACAATATCGAAGTTTGGATCGTGAGCATTGGGGGTCGCATATATGAATATCATTTAAATTAACGGAGCCAATCGGATAAATTAACCGAAATTGCAATCCGAATCGCATCATACCCCCATTCCAAATGAAAATATTATTCCATTATCTAAAACCTCATAAATGGCTTGTAGCATTCACCCTGCTGATGGCTGGTATCAACATAGGGTTCTCTCTGATTGACCCGATTTTACTGGGAAAATTGGTGAACCTAGCCGGTGATTTCAAAGCAGATTCGGAAACGTTTTCGAGTGAACGTTTTTTCTGGGGATATGGATACACCATCCGAAACAATAAAAGTTATCTGGAAATGGGTGTGTTTTACATTCTGTTGTGTTCCATTTCGGTAGCGATGGTCAGCAGGATAGCGAAAGCTTTTCAAGATTATTTCTTAAATCTGGTTATTCAAAAATTTGGTGCTACCGTATTCACAGATGGTCTTAAACATGCCATGAAACTTCCTTATCAGGATTTTGAGGATCAAAGAAGTGGCGAAACATTATCCATCCTTACCAAAGTCAGATCTGATGTTGAGAAATTCATGAACAATTTCATCAACATTCTTTTCGGCATCATCATAGGGATTGTTTTTGTATTTGTGTATGCTGCTGTTTTTATCAATTGGAGAATTCCAGTCGCTTATCTCATCGGAATCATCATTTTATCTTGGATAACCAATAAGCTATCCAAAAAAATTAAAATCATACAGAAAAACATTGTGGGTGAAACCACGGCACTAGCAGGATCTACAACAGAATCCCTACGCAATATCGAATTGGTAAAAAGTTTAGGACTAACCAATCAGGAAGTGGAACGATTGAATAAAAATACGTTCAAGATTTTGGGATTGGAATTAAAAAAAGTCAAGAAAATAAGAAGCATCAGTTTTGTTCAGGGCACCTTGGTGAATACGCTTCGTCAGGTCATTTTATTTATTCTGATGTGGTTGATTTTTGGTGGCGAGATGGATGCTGGACAATTGGTGACCATGCAAATTTTTTCATTCTTTGTATTCGGACCCTTACAAGAAATCGGAAACATATTATTGTCTTACAGAGAAGCCGAAGCATCCTTGCACAATTTTGACACCTTGATGAAAAAGAGTCCGGAAGCTCAACCCGTCAACCCAATGCCTTTGGATCAAATCAAACATCTGGCATTTGAAAATGTAGAATTTCAGCATCGTTCAGCATCACACAAAGCGATTGAGAACATCAGCTTCGAAGTACAATCCGGCGAAACAATAGCCTTTGTCGGACCCAGCGGCAGCGGGAAGTCCACACTCATGAAACTACTTGTTGGTTTGTACAGACCACAGAAAGGTAAAATCCTTTACAACGAGATGGATGAAAACGAAATTCAATTTGATGACCTCAGAAAACAAATCGGATTTGTCACGCAAGAAACCAATCTGTTCAGCGGCAGCATCAGAGAAAATCTGATGTTCGTCAATCCCGAAGCCTCCGAAAAAGACCTCTTGGATGTTTTACAAAAGTCTTCATGTACAGGCTTATTGTCGAGGGCCGAAAAAGGCCTAGACACCATGATTGGAGAAGGAGGACTGAAGCTAAGCGGAGGGGAAAGACAAAGAATCTCCATCGCTCGAGCATTGTTGAGAAAACCCAGAATCTTGATTTTTGACGAAGCCACTTCAGCTCTCGACTCATTAACAGAAGAAGAAATTACAAACACGATTGTAGAAGTGTCCGGATCTAATGAACAAATCACCATTTTGATCGCTCACAGACTTAGTACCATCATGCATGCCAATCGAATTTATGTATTGGAGAAAGGACAAATTGCAGAAACAGGAAACCATCAACAACTACTGGATGAAAAAGGTCTGTATTACGCGATGTGGCGTCAACAGATCGGGGAGAGAAAAAGAGATCAGAAGTAGAGAAATATAAGATTGAATTCTTTGTAACCAATGTTACATGCGTTTGAATTCCTGTTTGGTATCTTTGTGACATGGAAAACAAGACCCATAAAATCCCGAATTATTTTCTAAGTATTCTAGGAATGCGTTGCCCCCGATGCAGAAGGGGTAAAATGTACAAAGATGCCAACCCTTATCGTAGTCTATCATTGAATCATATTTTTGATATGCACGAAAATTGTTCCGTTTGCCACCAAAAATATGAGATGGAGCAAGGATTTTGGTATGGTACCGGATATGTAAGTTACGCTCTTGCTGTCGCCATTTCCACCAGCACCTTTGTGGCCTGGTGGGTCTTGATCGGCATTTCTTACGAAGATAACCGCGTGCTTTGGTGGTTGGGCATAAACGCTTTTTTACTTTTAGTACTTCAACCTTGGATGATGCGTTTAAGCAGAGTCATTTATATGCGTTTTTTCGTTGGCTATGATAAAGACTACGCATCCCATAAGCCAAAGGAATTTGAGTAAAATCTTTTCAACCTGATCAATCAAAATCAGTTCATCGAATAGAAACCTTTCCATTCCATTTCTCTTTTTGAAAATCAAACTTCTTTTTTGTCGGCGAGATTGAGACCTCCTTACGTGATTCTGTCTTAATTTCGTGTAGCATGTACAAAATCATTAGACTTTTCTTTTTTCAATTCGATCCGGAAAAGATCCATTATTTTTCGATGAATCTGCTCCGTTTTTTTTGCCGATTTAAAATTGTAAGGCAAGTTTTGAAATTTTATTTTCTTCGCAAATATCCTGTACAAGCGTTAGGACTGCATTTCATCAATCCGGTCGGACTTGGCGCAGGTTTTGATAAGAATGCCGCTTTTCTGACAGAGCTAGAATGTCTGGGATTCGGTTTTGTAGAAATTGGAACCGTCACTCCAATAGGACAGGATGGAAATGAAAAACCAAGACTGTTTCGCCTACCGAAAGATAAAGCCCTTATCAACAGAATGGGATTCAACAATGATGGGGTCGATATGATTGCATCACGTCTGAAAAACTGGAGACAAAATAATCCAAACACTTCAATGATCATCGGTGGTAACATCGGAAAAAATAAAGTGACGCCCAACGAAGATGCTTGGAAAGATTATGAAACCTGTTTTTTGAAACTTTTTGACTGGGTAGATTATTTTGTGGTGAATGTATCCAGTCCGAATACTCCAGGGTTAAGGGCACTGCAAGATAAGGATAGCCTTAAAACCATATTCAGCAAGCTGAATCAGCATAATGCGAAAAAAGAAAAACCCAAACCCATACTCTTGAAAATCGCGCCCGATTTGGAAGATGAACAAGTGAACGATATTGTAGATCTTTTTGATGAAGTACATATTGACGGACTTATCATTTCAAACACAACAATCAATCGTTCGAATTTAAATACGTCATTATCAGAAGTTGAGACAATTGGTGCAGGTGGACTTTCCGGAAAACCGGTCAAAGAAAAAAGCACATTCTTGATTCAAAAAGTGAAAAAGCTTTCTCCAAACATTTTCATCATTGGAAGCGGAGGCATTTTTGACGGAAAGGACGCGAAAGAAAAATTCAAAGCCGGATCAACACTGATTCAGGTTTGGACTGGCTTCGTATATATCGGACCAGGCATAGTAAAGAAAATCATCAATACCCTTAATCAAAATTAATATGAGTCATTTATTTACTTCTGAAAGTTTAGTCAGTCTTGTGATATTAATCGTACTTGAAATCGTACTTGGTATAGACAATGTGATTTTTGTATCCATCATCATGAACAGGTTGAAAACAGATGATGAGGAAAAAAAAGCGAGGAGGTTTTGGATGTTCAGCGGAATGCTTATGCGTGCGGGATTGTTGATGGGTTTAAGCTGGCTGCTCGGTCAAAAGGGGAAACATTTGTTTACCATCAGCGGTAAGGGTTTCGACTTGGCCAGTCTTGTCATGCTTGCAGGAGGGATTTTTCTGATTTACAAATCAGTGATGGAGATTCATGAAAAACTAGAAGGAGAAGACCCTAATGTGGAATCGAAAAAATCGACGTCAATCAGTTTTACGAATGCAATAGGACAGATTTTGGTCATCGATGCCGTTTTTTCTTTTGACAGCATCATCACCGCAGGTGGCACGGCAAAACATGTGGAAATCATGATTACAGCAGTGGTGATTGCCATGATCATCATGTTTATTTATAGCCCTAAAATATCAGGTTTCATCCATCAGCATCCGACATTGAAAATGCTGGCTTTATCCTTTCTGGTGATGATCGGTTTAAGCTTGGTCATAGAAGGATGGGATCCTCATCAAGCCGAAAACCTTCATCTGAAGAACTACAT
>JAURKN010000023.1 GCA_030831725.1 Ferruginibacter sp. | reverse complement strand
CTTGTTTTTCGTAACCTGTATTTTTCCGTTCTTCATCCAGCCATGACTATCATACTGCGGCTCTACAATCACTTTTTGATTTTTGTCCATCAAACCCCATTTCTCTTTTTTACGAAACCAATACTTGCCTTTACATGTGACAAAATCTATTCCTTCATATTCACAAGGAAGCACTTCACAAAATTGATTGTTGAATAAACCATACCGGTTGTTTTTTCTAACCATATACAATTCCATTCCCCCCATGAAATCATAGACTTCATCGTAAACAAAGGGAATCATTGCTTTTCCATTTTTATCCATAACACCCCAACGGTTACCAATAGATGCTTTATAATACAACTTGCTCCACCGATACTCGGATGTATTGGATTCCATTCCTATTATGTGAGCATACATGATGGGAATAATCAGCTTTCCCTCATCGTCTGTTACTCCCTTAAATGGTGGACGAGATACAATTCTTCTTCCTTTGATGTATTGTGTGTAAGATCCTCCTTCTGTAAATTCCCATTTTGCATATCGTTCCAAACATCCCGAGGTTGGTCGTCCATTGATGTCAATGCAAAAATTGCTGTCTCCTTTCTTCACGAGAGAACGTCCCTCATAAAACTCAATGGCATCATCACATTCAACCGGAATAACAATAGATCCATTTTTGTTCAAAAATCCCCATTTTTGACCATCACAGACTCTTATCAATCCATCGGGTTGCGCATAACTTAAATAGTCGTATATGGGAGCAGCCACCACTTCAAAATTTCGATTGACCAAACCATATTTTCCATTTTTCACAACCATGATCAAATCTGATTTGGAAGGATTGATGTTGTCATCCAGTCTGTTTTCGTCAATCCAGTCGTAATCATTGAGGGTGCTCAATTTCTTTTTTTCGCCGTTGTATACTTTTTTGATTTTTCCGTTTTTGGAAAAAACCACTGATCCGTCTTGTTTCAAAGCTGCAGTTTCGTAAATCAAGGGAAGGATAACTTCACTTTGAGTGTTTACAATACCCATTAACCCATCTTTTTTCACCAGAAATTCATCTCCAATCAATTCGATGTATTCGTAAATGATGGGTAAAATGAACTTACCTGTTGAATCGATAACGCCAAGGTGTTTACCATCGAGCCAGTTGATGGAATTTGGTGCATCAGGAATGATGTGGTTTACCAAATAGCACCCGCTCTTCAAATGCGTGCGAACCCGATTATTGCTTAAATAAGGATGATTTCTTTGTATAAAAAAACCATATTCCTTATTCGGATCCGACATCATTTTTTTATTGATGTCTGTTGAAGAACTGCTTTTAATCTTATCAAAAATATAATTCCAATAACTGATTGGCTGTTGAGTATTGAATACTTGTATAATTCTATTTTGGTTGTTGCGGATAAGGATTACATTTCTTTCGGGAATTGGAATCAATGAGCTCCAGGAAAGCGCTCTTGGTTGTGTACCTTCGTGCCAATCCACATCTCTTTGCCACGCCGACTCTCGGTCGATCTCTATTGTTTGTTTTCCGCCGCTTATGTTGTAGAATATGGTATCTGGAATTTTATTGCTTGCTTCAAATATTTGTGAGAAAGCCAAGTTCGTATTTAGGAAACATATAATGGAGAGTATGCATTTCAAACATAAGTTATTCGACAACATTTTCTGTAAGGAGACCAATCTATTTTTGTTTGAGCGTATGGTGTTTTCTTTTTGATTTTTCATTCGATCATACTTGTTACAATCACACTTGTAATTTCGGCAATAATTTGAGTAAGATGCAAAAAAACAATTGTAATTTTAATCTAAACCTTATTTTGATGAATAAGCTTTTCCTATTCCTAAATAAATATAGAAAAGAGGTCATCGTTGGTATTTTGATTTTTCTTTTCTTTCTGTTTAGAGACTTGATAAAGTTACTTTTTTAACCATGCCATTTTACGTGTATGAAAACCTCTTTTAATAAAATACTTTACATCGGTTTTGTATGTTTTGGACTATATGAAGCTGTTTATAAAAAAGACTATTTACAGGCCGTATCATTTTTGGGAATTGCACTGGCATTTGATCCTTTCAACGTGAATCAAAAATGGTCTGACAGACCGACTTGGCAAAAAGCTTTATTAATTATTCACTTAGGCTTAGTTGCAGCTATGTTCGGTTTCTCAGTTGGATTAAACGACAAATAACACTTTCTTTTTTAGAAAATATATTTTATGCAAAAATTTTCGCTTCTCATTTTCATCTTGGTTTTTATATCCTGTAAAAAACAAAACGAAACAGGCGGAGGTGCAGCCAATAACAATGGAACTGCCAATCAATTAATCGCATCTACGGTTACGCCATCTGCAACAAACCCTCAAATTGCTTCTTACAACAATCCGCACTATGTTTATTTGGATACGAGGGTTTCACCTAAAAACAAACTTTTTATTTTCTTACCAGGCACTTCCGGTTTTCCTTCTGTTTACACACTCATTGCAAAAAAAGCAGCTAGTCTAGGATATCATTCCATCGGCTTGATGTATCCCAATGGTTCAGAGATTTACGTCGCATCAGGATCTAATTCAGACAATACTTCTTTTGGAAGATGTCGTCAGGAAATTTTTGATGGAAGCGATCAAAGTGCTGCTTTGAATATCAATCCCGACAATTCAATTAAAGGCCGACTTACCAAATTGCTTGAGTATTTGAGATCACAAAATCCAAATCAGAATTGGGGACAATATCTCATCAATGGTCAGGTGGATTGGAGTAAAATCATCATTGCAGGTCATTCACAAGGTGGAGGTCATGCTTTATACATTTCCAAAAAAGTTTCAGTTCATAAGGCCATTGCATTCGCTTCGATAGACTGGAATGCTTTTTTAGGACAGAGCGCTTCCTGGATATTCGATACCGGAGCGACGCCTGTTCCCAAATTATACTCCTTCAATAGCATCAACGATCAGATCTTTAGCTATACCAATGTTCAAACCCAATTGAATGATCTTGGACTGCCGGGTAACCCTGTAAGCATAGACAATAACCCTTCTCCGTATCAAAATTCACATCGTCTCATTACCTCTGCCACTCCCGCAATCAGCATACTTGTGCCGGATCATAATCTGATTTGCTTGGATCAATACATACCGAAAACACAAAATGGCAATGTAATTCCAAGCATCGATAGTGCATGGACTTATTTACTTAATAACGAGTAAGATTGATTTGAACAATAGCAATGTTTAAATAACTACGTTTCCTCTTGTTGCCCTTGGTTGTAAATCAAGGAACATCTTATTATCTTTGATTACATAAAATAAATACATGAAAAGATTTTTATTGGCAATGCTTTCAGTGCTTTCATTTCATCAAATGACAATGGCACTGGATTCCACCCATTTTACCATCAATCGAATCACCGCACCTTATTTCATTGTAGATGGAAATGCGCCAGCTACCGTGAACAGATGTTATGTTGGCTTTGAGGTGATCAACAAAAGCAATAGTGCAACCACTTATCAGAATTTAGTTTTTACTGTGCTCAACATTGGAACCTCGGTAACAGGTCAAAACTATTCTATACTTGCTCCTTTGAGTAACAAGATAAACATCGGAACGCTGTCGCCTGGTCAATCTAAGGTTTGCTACTTTTTTGTGAATTATCCTGCAAGCACAACCGCCATTGCCAATTTTAGTACCGAACTGAGTGATGGATCAGTTAATAAAAAGAACAACAACTTCTCTATTTACAACAGATCCAGCATCAGCGCCAATGCAGGCGGTATCTCAGAAAATGCATTCAACAGCCAAGACCTTTTAGGAGGCATCATTACAGACACCGTAACCTACAGGGTTGGAAATGTAAGAAATGGAGATGAAACAGACTTTCAGGTTGCAACCACTTCCAGTTTTGATCCCACCAAACTACAATTGATTGAAACCCGAGTTATTCAGAGTACTGTTTCCGGAATCAATGTGGGTACTACAGATTCTCTGTATTTCATCACCGGAAATAGTGGTGTTGGTTCAACCATAAGGGTTTTGTGGAAATTCAGAATCGTAGCCTTTAATTTCACCACAAACCTGCTTCCTCTTGCAGGAGCTACCAGTGGATCAACCAATTATAAGTATGCATTGAATACGGCATTGGGTTCAGGTACACCTGTTACCATCTCTGGATCTGCCAATTCATTAAGCATTCAAAAGTTTTCTGATGAGGATGTATATTGCTCAACAAACAACCCAACTGCAAGATTTACCATCAGAATTCAAAACAACGGCTCTTTTGACGTATCAGTAAACTCAATTCTTGATACTTTACCAACAGGATTCGCATTCGTAGGTTTTGCTCCGACAAGCCAGGTGACCTCTGAAAACTCTACCATCAGACCTACGGCAGGATCAACAGGTGCGATCGCCTTTGAAGGTGGTGTCACTTCCGGAGGAAACACATCTTATCTGATACCTGCAGGCGGTCAATTGGAATTGATTTATGATGCTACAGTACCTTCGGGCACTTTAGGTGTTCAAATCTCTGGTGCGGGTGCAACAATTGGTACCACTTCTATTGGAAATACCAAAGATACACTTACGGTAAGCTGTGCGCTGCCAGTGAAGCTTGTCAGTTTTGATGCTGTTCGGGATAAAAACAATATTCGTTTGAATTGGTCTACATCAGAGGAAATCAATACACAGATGTTTGAAGTCAGATACAGCAAAGATGGATTGAATTGGACGAACATCGGATCCGTTTTGGCAAGTGGTAACAGTCGCACACTCAACCATTATAGCTTCTTGCATGTCAAACCTATTGGAACTCAACACTTCTATCAATTGAAGGAACTTGCATTTGATCAATCTCATCAACTAAGCAGGATTGTGAAAATAAATACCGATAAAGAAGAAATGTTTGTTTATCCTACCCTTGTCACATCAAATCAAATCAATGTGGTTGTGCCAAATACCACTTCGGTATTCATCATAGACGCATCCGGAAAAAGAGTAAAACAAATTCAGGTTTTACCAGGACAAAACACAGTTAAATTAAACGGATTATCCAAAGGACTCTATTTCATCAAGTCTGAATATGGTTCTCAAAAATTCATGCTGCATTGATGAAAAAAAATGAAATAAAAAATCATAGCCACAGCGAATACTGTGGCTTTTTTATTCAAAAAAACTTTTACAAGTTCAATGTAATTTGAAAGATGATTTAATCGAAAGAAAAAACACGTCAAGCGTCACATGTGATTTGAATGCCATAACTGTTCCATTCTTCTATTTTTTGATTCAACTTAGGCATCCAAACACCGGGCCATGTGGTGATTTTGAAGTGTAGGTTGTTCTCATAAAGTTTGACGATGATATTCTCTCTTTGTTCTTTACAAATATCCTCACCCATTTCTTCTTCAATAGGAATAGGAATGTTGTTGGAAACGTCGTGCACATACTCGGCCCTTGGTATGTTGCAATAATCGATAAGTTGCCACAAACCGTCTTCCAGAATATAATCTGTATTGGCGATGAATCTGAAAACTTTTCCTCCAATGTGGATTTCCCAAACAGGAACTGATCCCTCAAACAACAATGCATATGCTGTTAATTGATGTTCCTGGGTTGATGTGACCTTGGTTGCAAAAATAGCTGCTGTAATGGATGACATGATGTTGATTTTGAAATGAATGATGATTTTTCGATTGAATATTAATAATCGATTTCAATGTTGTATACCCCCGAATTGTTTCGAATGATGTTGTGGTGTACAAATCCTTTTCCTGTGTTTGTTTTTTCGATCAAATCAAAACTATCCCATGTTTCGGGCAGCAATGGGAAATAAAGGGTGAATGATTTTCTGATACCTGGCTGTGTGAAATAATGTTTTGCGGGAGAAACAGGTATATTTTCCGCATGTTCCAATTGCAGAAAAATTCCTTCATGAAACAAATAGGTTGTAGGAAAGATATTGACCCAGCCCCCATTGATATATTTATGCTTTGATACATAATGACAATGTACTATCGTGTAACCATCTTGAATGCCATATTTCAAGATGCTCGATCTGGTTTGTCCTGAGATGACGACCTTGTTGTTTTTTACTTGTTTCATATTTCTTACGTTTATTTTTAAGAATTAAAAAGCTGTTTCTATTTAAACTTGTTGTTCATTCAGCCAACGACGATTGACTCACTCTCATTTTAGTATTTGATCTAAACCATTCTTCACCAAAAGAGGTTTTGTTTTCATTTTTTTCACTTCCAGATAATCACTTTTCACAAACAATCCCGGTTCGATGTAATACCCTATGAACGGGCCATTGTAACAGAACATCGATTCGTGTGCGGTATATATTTTCTTTTTATTGACCAAGAAATGATAATAGGATCCGATTTTTATGATGCTCAATCTTATCTTTTGGTTCAAGTTTATTTTGCCCGCATTTCTTGTGTGAAATCGATGAAATGTTCTTTTATGATCTTTTTCAAAATGCATGATCAAAGTGCGAGTGCCATTCGCAGAAACGGTGAATCTATTGACGAATTCTCGAGACTCATCGAACCCCCACACTAAACCGAAATGACCATATGCGTCATCCTTTTCAACCAATTCAAAATCAGCTTCAATAATAAAATCTTGTTTCTGATTTAATTTTG
>JAURKN010000022.1 GCA_030831725.1 Ferruginibacter sp. | reverse complement strand
CCTGCTGATCTTAGCACTTGTCTCCCTCAAAGGGTTTGCACAGGTAGATCCGCACTTCACCCAGTACTACATCTATCCTTCATGGACCAACTCCGCATTAACCGGATCCTTTGACGGAAGTTACAGAGTGTCGGGTATTTTCAGAACCCAATGGGGGAATATCAGTGCCCCCTATTCTACCCAGGGCCTCGCAGCTGATTTTACCACAGACAAAAACCTGAACTATGGTGTCAGTCTGATCAATCAAACTGCCGGAAATGGCGGGTATCGTTACAATACCGTATATGGAAATATCGCCTATACCGGATTACGTTTTGGCTCGAATGAAAGACACAGAATCGTGTTTGGCATGCAAGCAGGATTGATCCAAAGAAGTTTTGACGTGAATCGTCTAGACTTTTTGAGCGAATACAATCCGATTACCGGACTACCTGACAAGCCATCAGGAGAACTTTTGCAGTCTCCACGTACAAGCACTTTTGATGCCGCTGCCGGGGTGATGTATTTTGATGGTGCAACCAATAAAAAAACAAACGTTTTTGTAGGCTACTCTGCTTCCCATCTTACCCGACCTAAAGATAAATTTAATGGTAATGGACCTAATGCAAAAATTCCTATGCGTCACTTATTTCATGGAGGTATGAAAATCAGAGTAAACAACTTGCTTTCAATTACACCCAATGTGCTTTACATGAAACAAGGTACTGCGCAAGAGATTGCACTAGGATTTTACTCTCAATACAAAATTGCAGCAGAAACAGATTTGATGACCGGTGCGAACTACAGAATCAATGATGCGATGTCTCCTTTCCTTGGATTTTCTCACAAGAAATTTGTTTTGGGATTGAGTTACGACATCAACACTTCAGACCTGAGCAAACTTGCAAGAGGAAGTAATAGTTTTGAGATTTCTCTTTCTATATCAGGAAGAAAGTCAATGAAGACTCCTGAAGTAGAATTTGTTTGTCCTCGTTTATAATATTAACCCATCGAATCACAACAGACCCCTTTACGTATATGAAAAAAATATTGATCGCATCTTTGTTAATTGCCGGTTTGATCCAGGTCTCACAAGCTCAGGGTCCAAAGGAATATCTCGCGGCTGCTAATAAATATTACACAGCAGGAGATTACTACTCCGCTTCCGAATATTATGAAAAATATCTGTCCGGGAAAAAGACAAAAGGCAGACCCGGAGGTTTTAATCCATATGATGCTTCAGCATCGACCGGTAAAAAGCAAACCGGAGCTTCAGACACCAAGGAAAGTGTGATCTACACCCTTGCTGAGTGCTATAGAAAATTACATTATCACGACAAGGCTGCTCCACATTATCTTATGGCGACCAGTTTTGACAAAACCAGTTTTCCCCTTTCTCAATTTCACTATGGTAGCACACTACGTGCATTGGGAAAATATGATGAAGCCGCAAATGCGTTCTCCGCATTTCTAGGAGAATATACCATCAGTGACACTTATAAAGCAACTGCTGAATTGGAATTGAAAAATATTCCGTTCATCAAGCAACAGATGGCGAAAAAAGATATTGCAGCCTATGAGATTCAGAAAAATGAAGGATTGAATTCAGAAGGAGGAAGTTATGCCCCTGTATGGTCCGGAGATAAGTCTGTTGTATTTACTTCAACCAGACCCAATGGAAAAGACAGTACAAGAATGAATCGCATTTATCAGGCAGATATGAACAATGGAGTCGCATCCAATGTCGCGTTGATAAAAGTACCACAATCAGAAGGCATACAACAAGGCGTAGCCGCATTGACTCCTGATGATAAAACAATGTTTCTGACACGTTGGAGCAGTAAGACTACAAATAAAAACGCGAATATTTTCCAATCAAAACTAACGTCAGACGGAAATTGGAGCGAACCAACTCCTATCACCGCTTTGGAAGTGGTAGGTAGCAACACCCAACAACCTTTCGTAACTGAAGATGGAAAATATCTGATTTTTGCCAGTGACAGACCCGGTGGGTTTGGTGGATTGGATCTTTGGATTTCAACCATGGAATCCAACGGAGCCATTGGTACTCCTATGAATATGGGGTCTTCCATCAACACCATTTTTGAAGAGCAAGCCCCAAGCTATCATTTGCCATCGAAAACTTTCGTATTCAGCAGCAATGGTCATGTTGGAATGGGTGGTTTCGATTTCTTGTATTGCAAAGGAGATCTCTCTTCTCTTTCCGCTCCAAAGAACTTCGGTTATCCTGTGAATTCAGCAAAGGATGATCTTTATTTCATCAGCAAAGGACCAGCAAGAAACATCCTTGAATATGTTGTTTTAAGCTCAGACCGCGAAGCTTCTTGCTGCCTCGAATTGTTCTCACTACACAAAGCAAGACCACTCAAAAAAATAAATGGAACCATATTAGGTTGTTTAGACAGCAAGCCACTTGCTAATGTGAAAGTGTCTATCATGGATACCATCAACAACAAACTCATCAGCGAACTGACCACAGACAGCATGGGTAAATATCAGTTCATCATCGAAGAGTTCCAACCACTGAAGGCTATGGCAAGTAATGCTGGCTATTTCAACAGCAGTTTGGCATTCGAAGGACCTGCTGATATTGATGAGGAGTTTTACAGCAATGCAGATCTTTGCATGACCAAAATTCCTAATCCGATAGAATCTGCCGTTGAAGTGGAAAATGTTTACTATGACTTCAACGAAGCCAGCATCCAGGAAAATTCTTATGCATCTTTAGACAAATTGGTTCAATTGCTGAAAGACAATCCAACCCTCAGCATTCAATTGAACGCACATACCGATAGCAAAGGTGAAGAAGACTATAATTTGAAATTATCTGACGCACGTGCTAATTCTGTCGTAAATTACCTCGTCAAAAAAGGAATCGACAAAAAACGATTGACAGCAAAAGGATTTGGCGAGAGCACTCCTATTGCCGACAACGAAAATGCTGACGGAACTGATAATCCGGAAGGAAGACAGAAAAACCGCCGCACCGAATTTCAGGTTATTAAAATGTAATGGCAGACCACTGCCTTAATTCATGAAAAACAAATGTATCGCAATACTGTGTATGGTGCTTATGGGAAATCCCCTGAAGGCTCAACAAAAGCCACACTATACACAGTATATCATGAACCAATATGTTATCAACCCCGCCCTATCAGGGATTGAAAACTATGTGGATATTAAAGCAAGTCATCGACTTCAATGGGTGGGTTTGCTAGATGCTCCTGTAACAACCTATTTTACTGCTCAAGGTCCTATAAGTAAGCAAGACGAAAAAACAACAGCCACTACACTTCATGGTCCTTTGGATAATCCGAGAGGAAAAAGATATTGGGAGGCTTATGAAGTTTCAGCTCCGCACCATGGCTGGGGTGTTCAAATGATCAACGACAGAACAGGGCCGCTGAATCAATTTTCAGCCATGGCTACTTATGCTTATCATGTTGGCTTATCCCCAAGAACAAACCTCTCCGCAGGAATTGGTATCGGAATGTCAAACATCAGTTTGAACGCCGACAAGTTGAGATTCTACAACAGCACCATTGACCCTGCTGTCGCAGGAAGCGGTGCAATCGACAGATTGAAACTTGATATGAGTGCAGGTATTTATCTCTACTCCGCTGATTATTTTTTAGGCGTTTCCGCTCAACAAATCGTCCCTTCCGGATTGAGCTTTTCAAATAATGTTTTACGAAGACTTGAAGGAAAGACAGTGCCTCATTTTTTTCTGACGGCAGGTTATCGTTTTTTACTTGGTGAAGATTTCAACTTG
>JAURKN010000229.1 GCA_030831725.1 Ferruginibacter sp. | reverse complement strand
GTGGCGCACCTCAGTATGAAAGGGCTTTCTCCCGTCCTAGTTATCTATCATCCATCGAGGCTTTCAATCCTGACCAAGTGAATGAGCCTTCCGATCTTAAGCTTGTCGCTGAATTCTTACTCTCATTGCCGAATATTGCCAGTAAAAACTGGGTATATAACCAATACGACAGTATGGTGGGTGCAGGTAACATGAGTACCAACGACCCGAGCGATGCTGCCATTGTCCTTGCAAAGCCCACAAACAAAGCGTTGGCGCTTACAACGGATTGCAACAGCAGATATGTGTATGCGGATCCATATAAGGGTGCGATGATTGCTGTAGCAGAAGCTGCCAGAAATATTGTTTGCAGCGGCGGAAAACCACTTGGCGTCACCAATTGCCTCAATTTTGGAAACCCCTATGATCCTGAAGTATATTTTCAATTTGTTGAGGCCGTCAAAGGTATGGGAGAGGCCTGCAGAAAATTCGATACGCCCGTCACCGGTGGAAATGTGAGTTTTTACAACCAGTCTCCGGATGGTCCTGTTTATCCAACGCCAACCATCGGAATGGTGGGATTGTTGGATGATCTGAACCAAAAAATGACCATGTATTTTAAAAATCCGGGTGACCTAATTTATGTTATCGGTCATCTTAAAAACGACTTCAATTCATCAGAATATATCCACAAGTTTCACGGCATAGAGCATTCCCCGGCTCCGTATTTCAACCTGGAAGAAGAGGTTGCGCTTCATGATCTCATTTTGCAATTGATTGCACATGATAAGATTCAATCTGCCCATGATGTCAGTGAAGGTGGTTTGATGGTTACTTTGATGGAATCCGCCTTTTTCAAGTCGCTTGGTTTTGAGGTAAGCCAGAATCAAACCCAAATAAGAAAAGATGCCTTTTGGTTCGGAGAATCTCAGGGCAGGGTCGTAGTTTCTATAAAGCCTGAGCATGAGTCGGCTTTCAAAGAAATGATGGACAAATCATCAGTTCCTTATCTGTCTCTTGGTAAAGTAACCGAGGCGGAAGTTATTCTAGATGGTTCTTCCTGGGGTGACGTACATATCTGGAAATCGCAATATGACAACGCGATAAGTGTCATCATGAAAAAAGGAAAATAAAAAAAACGTTCCGTTTTTTTACAGCAAGTATATTTCGCCATATCTTTGCATGACCTCTAGGATATTCACTTCATTCTTCGGTCATTTCCAACTTCGCTACGGTCACTAATAAAATCAGCACTCATCGTGTTTGTTTTTGTTTTTTCCGTTTCGAACAAAACACAAAACAATGGCCAAATACATCTTTGTAACCGGTGGTGTTACTTCTTCTTTAGGTAAAGGAATCATCGCCGCATCTCTCGCCAAATTGCTTCAAAGCAGAGGACTTCGCGTCACCATTCAGAAATTCGATCCCTATATAAATGTAGATCCGGGAACATTGAATCCATATGAACATGGTGAGTGTTTTGTTACAGATGATGGTGCTGAAACCGATCTTGACCTCGGACACTATGAGCGTTTTTTGAACATACCCACTTCACAGGCCAATAACGTAACAACCGGAAGAATCTACCAGACTGTCATCAACAAGGAAAGACAGGGGGATTATCTCGGTAAAACAGTTCAGGTCGTACCTCACATAACGGACGAGATCAAACGAAGAATGATGCTGCTTGGAGAGGGTGATCGTTTCGATATTGTCATAACAGAATTGGGTGGAACAGTGGGTGATATTGAAAGTTTACCTTTTGTGGAAGCCGTTCGTCAGATTCAATGGGAGCTTCCCGAGGAAGATTGCATAGTAGTTCACTTGACTTTGATTCCATATCTGGCAGCCGCAAAAGAACTCAAGACCAAGCCAACGCAACATAGTGTAAGAATGCTGAGCCAGGAAGGTGTGCATCCGAATGTGATTGTCTGCAGAACGGAACATCCTCTTAATGATGAGATCAAGAAAAAAATCGCATTGTTCTGTAATGTGAAAACAGATGCGGTCATTGAGGCTATGGATGCGAGCACCATTTATGAAGTGCCTTTGAAAATGCTCGATGAAGGGTTGGATAGGATTGTCTTGAAAAAATTACACATTGAAAATCGTTCGGAGCCCGAATTGGAAAAGTGGAAAGATTTTCTATCCAAATTGAAAAATCCTACAAATCAGGTTAGCATTGGTTTGATTGGAAAATATGTTGAACTCCAGGATGCTTATAAATCCATTTTGGAAGCGTTCATCCATGCCGGTGCGATGAACCGCTGCAAAGTGAATATTGTTGATGTGCATAGTGAGTTTCTGACGCAGGAAAATGCCGCTGAGCATTTGAAAGGTCTTGACGGCGTTTTAGTCGCTCCAGGGTTCGGCTCTAGAGGCGTAGAAGGAAAAATAGAAGCGGTTAGATATGCTAGAGAGCAAGGCATGCCTTTTTTTGGAATTTGTCTCGGCATGCAAATGGCGGTAATCGAATACGGACGAAATGTGTTGGGTTGGAAAGATGCCCATTCCACCGAAATGGAGCAGGAAACCTCGCACCCGGTCATCGATCTGATGCACGATCAAAAGGATATCACTTCCAAAGGGGGTACCATGAGATTGGGATCTTACGCCTGTAATTTGGAATCTAATTCACTTGCCTCAAAAATATATGGCAGCTCGGTCATTCACGAACGCCATCGTCACCGCTGGGAATTCAACAACACTTACCTGAATGATTACAAAAAGGCCGGTTTGGTTCTCAGTGGAATCAATCCTGAAAATGGACTGGTCGAAATTGTTGAAATTCCTTCCCATCCTTTTTTCATCGGGGTACAATTTCACCCTGAATTGAAAAGTACGGTTGAAAATCCTCATCCTTTGTTCGTTCATTTCGTAAAAGCGGCTCTTGACCGTAAACAAGCGATGTCCGAAAATTCACACATCCAAACCGTTTCCGCGTCAATCGCATGATTTGTTCATCTTAAAAATCAAAACATGCAAAAGCGGAGTATGGATGAGTTAAATAGGTTAAGTACTGAAGAGTTTAAAAGAGCTACAAAAACGCCGGTTGTCGCTGTTCTTGAAAATGTAAGAAGTGCATATAATGTAGGAAGTGTTTTTCGAACCGCAGATGCCTTTTTGCTCGAAGCGGTTTATCTCACAGGTTATACAGCCGTTCCTCCTCACAAGGAAATCAAAAAAACAGCCTTAGGTGCCGAAGATTCAGTTGATTGGAAGCATTTTCCTTCAGCCAAAGAGGCCATCGAAGCATTAAAATCTTCCGGATTTCAGGTTTATGCTGTTGAGCAAGTCTTTGACAGTCTCTCGCTGGAAAAAGCAAATTTTGAAACCGATACAAAAATTGCTGTCGTGTTTGGGAATGAAGTGTCCGGTGTAGAACAGGAGACAATCGCACTCTGTGATGCCACCATAGAAATTCCGCAATTGGGCATGAAACATTCTTTGAACATTGCTACAGCGGCAGGTGTTGTTTTATGGGAGATCATTCGCACACGCATGAATGTTCCTTCAAAATCTTAATCCCAACATGAGCCGAATAACGCATTATCTTTCTCTCATCAAATTTTCCCATACCATTTTTGCCATGCCCTTTGCCTTGGTGGGTTTCTTTTTGGGGAATGAAGATAGCAAGGGTTTGTTGTGGTCTCAATCAGGACGTTTTCTCCCTGTCGATGCATATGTTGAAAAATTGATTCTGGTCATTTTGTGTATGGTGTTCGCACGTAGTGCTGCCATGGCTTTCAATCGATATCTTGACCGTTCCTTCGATGCGCTGAATCCAAGAACAACCATTCGTGAAATACCTTCCGGTAAAATCAAAGCGGGCCATGCACTGATTTTTACTTTGATTTCCAGTGTCGCTTTCATTTTTTGCAGCGCTATGATTAATAATTTGTGTTTTTACCTGAGCTTTCCTGCTCTTTTTGTGGTTCTTTCCTACAGCTATACCAAACGATTCACCGCCTTATGTCATTTGATTCTGGGTTTAGGGTTGAGTTTGGCACCGATTGGATCTTACCTGGCAGTAACAGGTTTTTTCAATATGATTCCAGTTCTGTTTTCATTTTTAGTCATTGGATGGGTGAGTGGATTTGATATCATTTATGCCCTACAGGATAAAGATTTTGACGAGTCGCAACAGCTTCATTCCATTCCGGTTCTTTTTGGTAAAAAACAAGCATTGACCATTTCCCGTTTGTTGCACATGTTCACTGCGATACTTGTTGTTTCGATCGGTCTATATGGGACTTTTGGGTTGTTTTACTGGGTCGGAGGACTTTTTTTCGTGTTGATGTTGATTTGGCAACATACACTGGTAAAGCCCCATGATTTGAGTAAAGTCAATCTGGCTTTTATGACAACCAATGGCATCGCATCTGTGGTGTTTGCTTTTTTCGTGATTTTAGATTTATTGCGTTAAGTTTAACCCATGGCAAGAATCATGTCGATTGATTATGGATTGAAAAGAACCGGTCTT
>JAURKN010000228.1 GCA_030831725.1 Ferruginibacter sp. | reverse complement strand
TTTCTAAAATCAATAACCGCTTTCATTCTTCTAAGTTATGAAATTGTACGTTGGTTGATATAAAAAAAAACTGCCTCTTTCGAGGCAGTTGAATATTTGTATATGAAATGGAATTATTGTTTGGTCAGGTTGGCAGACATGGTTCCGTTCAGAGTTACTCCTGCGGATGTGATGTTAATGGTGAAATTCTCCGTCATATTTGTGCCGTTTGTGATTGCACCTGATCCATTTATGGTGAACGTTGTGGTGACTCCAGTTGAAGGATCTGTTTCAGAATCTGTATATGGCAGATAAGTGAATGAATCTCCATTTACAGTAGCATATTGAATGCTGTCGATGATTATCTGGTTTGCATTTGCAGGATTCTTAGTGATGAAATGAGAAAGGGTGTCTGTTTCATTAACGCCAACCGCTGGTATGGATAAATTAAAATTACCAAACCATCTTCCTACAAATTTGTCTCTGGCATCAACAGGTGCATCATCTTTTTTACAAGAAACGAAAACGATGGAGAGCAATGCGACTGATAAAAAAAAAACCTTTTTTCATGTTGTTTTTGATTTTTGGTTTATGATGTGATAGAATTAAAACGTTTGATTAGCGTAAGTCAACCACTTCGACACCCGGAAATTTTTTCGCATCGAAAATGAATGCGGATTCAGGAATCGCAGTTCCTGTTTTCATGTTATTTACGCTATAGGTATATCTATTCCCTGTTTTTTCAAATATTTTGGTTGTTTGGATGACTGATTTTTCGATGTACAGCAAAACTTTGTGAAATGGTCTTGTTTTATCAATTGGTGTGAGTTCAATCTCTTGTAGAGTTTTACCACCTTCTTTCACTGTTCCATTCAACTTATACAAGAAATCTTTGTCGTAAAAATTGGTAAAAAGTTTCTGCGGAGTAATTGAATTGGCAGAAGGATCAATCTTACTGATGGTTACTTCGTTGGCAGATTTGTCGAAAGTCCATTGTGTTGAACCATCCGAAAAAATCTCCTGTCCGGGGATGCTGACCTTGTATTTTGTTCCTTTCATAGACAAATTACCCGATTTGGTGCCCAAACTTTTACCTGAGGCATTTTCTATTTTCAGGATGAAACCCGCTTGAAAAGTGGAGTAACTCTTGAATTTGGCACTGACTGCATCGAGTACTTTTTTTGCATCAGCGTCACTTTTCCCCATTCCTTTTGGAGGTTGAGCCATCAAACCTATTGAGCAAAAAAACAAGATCAAATACAAAAAAATCGACTTCATGTCCTTAAAATTGAGCCCAAAGATAGGATGTTTGATATGTTTCTTAAAACGGATTCGAATCATATATAATTTTTAACAAAAAGCGGATGTCTTGGGCTGGTGGCTATGGGTAGGAGCATTTTCAGTTTGTAGGCGTAAATGAATCATTTATAGCCGAAAAAACACAACTATTTATTCACATCATCAGGTGAAGTTTATTAAGTTTGGAGGGATGGAGTAACTTCGTGACTATGGCAAAAACGGCAGGAGAAACCCCATTGATGCAGCAGCATAATGCCATCAAATCAAAATATCCCGACGCGATATTGTTATTCAGGGTAGGTGATTTTTACGAAACTTTCGGTCAAGATGCCATTCACGCCTCTCAGGTACTGGGAATCACATTGACCAAGAGAAACAATGGCAATGCCTCATCATTGGAGCTAGCCGGCTTTCCACATCATTCGCTGGATACATACCTTCATAAACTGGTCAAAGCCGGTTTCAGGGTTGCCATTTGTGACCAGCTGGAAGACCCTAAAACTGTAAAGGGTATAGTTAAAAGAGGAGTAACAGAATTGGTGACACCGGGCGTCGCCACCAATGATAAACTGCTAGACCATCAAAGCAATAATTTTCTGGCAGCCGTTTTTTTCGAAAATGACCTGATCGGTTTATCCTTTTTGGATATTTCAACAGGTGAATTTTTCATCGCCGAAGGCGACAAAGATTATGCAGACAAGCTTTTACAGAGCTTACAACCTGCTGAGGTCATTTTTGGTCGGAACCAGCAAAAATGGTTCAAGGAGCAATTCGGACCCCATTATTTCACCTACCTGTTGGACGAGTGGATTTTTGCTGAACACTATGCTGAAGAATCCTTGTTGAAACAATTTGGGACCCATAGTCTAAAAGGGTTCGGCGTTTCCGACATGAAACTAGGAGTCATTGCTTCGGGGGCCGTTCTGCATTATCTTAAAGATACAGAACATCCAAATTTGGGGCATATCACTTCCATTCAACGAATCAACC
Source organism: Ferruginibacter sp. (assembly GCA_030831725.1). Taxonomy (GTDB): domain Bacteria; phylum Bacteroidota; class Bacteroidia; order Chitinophagales; family Chitinophagaceae; genus Ferruginibacter. The sequence goes on along the minus strand of JAURKN010000228.1, from coordinate 1,090 downwards.
GTGCTGAGCATTTATGGATGGATCGATTCACCATACGTAACCTTGAACTGATATCGAATAACGAAAAAGCACAAACGCTATATAACACCATAAACCATACGGTTTCCCCCATGGGTGCCAGATTGTTGAAAAGGTGGTTGCTCATGCCTTTAAATCAACCGGACCAGATTCACGAAAGACTTGACACTGTATCTCAATGGGTGAATCTGCCCGAGCAACGATCCGAGATCATACAGCATATCAAGCCCATTGGTGACCTGGAAAGACTTGCAGCAAAAGTCCCACTGAAAAAAATAAATCCCAGAGAAGTCATGCAATTGGCCAGGGGATTAAGCCATGTTAAAGAAATAAAAGCCATTTGCAGCCGCATAGATCATCCACATCTCAAACGTTTGAGTGATGCATTGAATCCCTGCGACTATCTTTTCGATAAAATCAATGCGACCCTTGTCGATCAACCACCTGTTCAAATCAACAAAGGAGGCTTGATAAGAAACGGTATTCATGACGAACTGGATGAATTGAGGACGATTTCGAGCGGAGGAAAACAATACCTGATCGAATTGCAACAAAAGGAAGCCCAGGAAACGGGAATTTCATCGCTTAAAATCAGTTACAACAATGTCTTTGGCTATTATCTGGAAGTGACTAACATCCATAAATCCAAAGTACCCCAAACTTGGATACGCAAACAGACACTGGCGAATGCGGAAAGATATATCACACCTGAGCTAAAAACGTATGAGGAAAAGATTCTTGGAGCTGAAGACAAGATTATCATGATCGAGCAACAGCTTTTCACCAACTTGTTGAATGAACTTTTGGATTATATTTCCCCTCTGCAAGTGAATGCAAGCATACTCGCCACACTCGATTGCCTGACCGGATTTGCCCATCTTGCCATTCAGCATAGGTATACCAAACCAGAAATACATGAAGGCAATCGTTTGTTCATCAAAGACAGCAGACACCCTGTGATTGAACAGCATCTTCCGGCAGGTGAAACCTATATCACCAATGATATCGAACTCAACCCGGAAAATCAACAGATCATCATTCTGACTGGTCCTAACATGAGCGGTAAAAGTGC
>JAURKN010000227.1 GCA_030831725.1 Ferruginibacter sp. | reverse complement strand
TTTGAAAAATGAAAAACCGGTACAAGCCTATCCGAATTGTCATACTGGACCTCTACGAAGGCGTGGTAAATCAGGGAATTGATGCTTTGTACAGGATTATCGATTCAATCAAGCATCTGAAAGACATAGAAATCGAGGTCAAACGTTTTGAAGTAAGAAAAAACAACGAGATTCCCGGACTTGATTTTGACATATACTTATCCAGTGGCGGACCCGGTAGCCCCATAGATACCAACCAGATTTGGGAGAAAGATTATTTTGAATGGGTCGATGACATATGCCGTTATAACGAATCGGTTGAAAATGAATCAAAGAAATTTGTTTTTTTCATCTGCCATTCATTCCAATTGGCTTGTAGACATTTCAACCTGGCCCATGTAAGCAAAAGATCCAAAAACGCATTTGGAATCTACCCGATCTCCCTTACAATGGAGGGTAAAAAGGATTTGATTTTTTCAGGCATGTCAGATGAAATCTGGGCGGTAGACAGCAGAGACTATCAGGCTACCTTACCCGATATGGCGCAACTCCAAAAATTCGGAGCTACCATCCTTGCAACAGAAACGGTGGGAATTCAGGAGAATGCCATCATGGCCATACGATTCAATCGTTATATGGCAGGAACCCAATTTCATCCGGAAGCAAACGATGAAGGACTGATGAGATATATGAATCACCCTGAAAGTAAATTGAAAATATTATCCGAAAATGGGGAACAGGTTTGGGCTGAAACCATGGAGAAGCTTAGAAATCCGGAAGGCATCAAAAAAACCTATGCTACTGTTTTGCCGCTATTCATCATGGATTCAATTGATCAATCATGCCAAATCAAAGTAGATCATGATCTCTGAATACAGAAAAAGGTTCAATGCTTCTTTCAACAGCGATGCTTATCGAAGCATGTGTGAGCGTGTGCAAAAAGAAGCAGGGAAACCACTAGATTTTAGGGTTGCGGAAACACCTGTTTTTGTTCCTAACAGGGTGAAAGAAGAAATGATTGCAACCTGTGAGTACATTCTTGATTTTATTTCCTCCGCTGATTTTGAAAATAAAACAGCAAGTGCAATACCCGATAGGTTCTCTATGGAAAAAAGCGATAATGACCCGAGCTTTCTTGTGTTTGACTTCGCCATAACTAAAAATGAAAATCAGGAACTCAAACCAGCCCTTATTGAATTGCAGGGCTTTCCCAGCTTGTTCGCTTTTCAGCATCTGTTGGATCGATTATACCGCGAACATTTTGATATTCCTGTACATTGCGATAGCTACCTTTCCGGCTACCAACCTGAATCTTATGTGGATTTACTAAAAAATATCCTGGTGGGAAATGAAGACCTCGAGGAAGTTGTGCTGATGGATCTTGAACCGAGCAAACAAAAAACAGCAATAGATTTTGTACTCACAGAAAAAATGACCGGAATCAAATCGGTTTGCATCAATGAGATTATTCAAGAGAACCAATCGCTTTTTTATTTACGGGATGGCAAGAAGACAAGAATAAAAAGAATATTCAATCGTTTTGTACCCGACGAATGGAATCCTTCCATAAAATTCGATTTTAAAAATGTAAAGGATGTGGAATGGCTGAATCATCCACACGATTATTTCAGGATCAGTAAATTCATACTTCCTTTTTTATCACATCCTTGTATTCCCGAAACCCATTTTCTTCCCGAATTTTCAGATCAATTCCCACTGTCTGATTCCGTGTTGAAACCCTTGTTTTCGTTTGGTGGAAATGGAGTGATGATTGATGTTGAAGCGAAAGACATCAACAACATCCAAAATCAGGAACAATGGATCATCCAAAAAAAGATGAGATATGCCGATGTGATTGAAACGACGAGTGATGCTGCAAAAACAGAAATCAGAATATTTTACTTCAGACCAAAGAAGGGCGCAAGACCCATACCGGTGCATAACCTGGCCAGAATAAGCAAAGGATCCATGATTGGCACCCGTTTCAATACAAACAAAGATTGGGTGGGTGGAAGCATCGCCTATTTTGACCAGGCATGAACCTGTTGGCATTCAGGCATCAAAATGCATTAAAAATATTATATTCAAAACGAATCAAACCTCCTCCAGGCGCAGTTCTTGATAATCTGTTCGAAACCGGTATACGATAACCCAGATCCAGACGCATTCTGCTTTTTATGATAAACTGCAAAACGGGCGACACATCCAAAAAAGTATTCCCCGAATTCAAATTGGTTTGGCCAATCCACTCAACCATTCCGTTAACATTTAATTGGTTATAATCCTGGTATGATTTCGGTAAAAACAGTTTGCCTGTTGAAAAGGTAAAACCCAACGCTCTCCGATTCAACTTCACATCTTTTGTATAAAACTTCTCTCCCACATTTTCCGTTCCTTGTATGTAGGAAACAGATCCTGACAAGGCGACTTTATGCAAAAGCTGTGTGGCGATGAGCCCGAGTTCAAGACCGGAATTATGTCCGTTAAGATCGACAGCTTCCTGATGGATGTCGCTGTTGTTGAAAGAAAACCTTCCGATGGCTGCCATTCTGAAATGGCTGTGAACGTCGTCTATACTGTAAAACCTTCGCTTGATGTAGATGGATCCACCTTCCGCTTCCCATTCACCGGCTCTGTTGGAAATGAAAGCATCCAAGTGAAACATCCATCTTTTGGAGATACCCACCATGATTTCCGGATTGAAATGGGTGTTGACTACGGCAGTGGGACGCTCAGTCATTAGGGTACTCGTCATCCGAAAACCCATGCTTCTTGATGCCATGTTACTCGCTGGTTCTGTATACGTGAACAATTCCTGGGCATGTAAATTTTGAACCAATGCGGATAATGCGAAAAGGAATATTAATTTTCTCATGACTCTAGAGTGTTACGTGATATAATGTCTGACCCGCTTTCTGATGTTTGCCTTCGCAACACAAAACCGTTTTGCCGGAGCGAAAACAGTTCATGGATGTCATCGTGCTGTTTTTCTTATACTCTTTGGCTGAAACATATCCTTTATCCAAAAAACGTATTTGAGTCAAGCCATTCAAAAGACGCGGTTTAACGTTCATGAAATGAAGCACATCACCCTGAAATTCAATGTGTGCGTCATTTTCGATGTTTATGTTTTGCAAGTCTATGATGGCTTCCATTTTGGCAACAAAAAAACCCGCATCCTCCACTTTCTTTTTGACAGCAGAAAAATCAACTTTACTGTTGGGCTTGATCTGTATTTCAAATTCCGATTCTTTGATGTTCGATTTGATATTGTCTATGAATGATAAGGTTTTTAGCGATTTGTTGATGGCATTGCTGCACATGCTACAGGTCAATCCACTGGCTTGCAAATTGATTTTACTTACCTGTGCGTTTGCGGATACAATAAAAATGAAAAAAGCAGATATGAATGAAATAATGGTTTTCATCTGAAAATGTTTTATGTAAAATGAATGATGATAACATACCCTAACATACTATTGAAGGATATGGAAATAATCAAATTGACACCTCACGACGTAAGGGCATCAAATGATTAAGGAAAGAAAATGATTCTCTTTTCTAAAGCCTGAAAACATTATTGCGCAGATAAATGGGAGGTCCTCCCGGATCTGGCTTGTCTGTGTTAAGACAGTGTATCGAAGCGATTGTCGATGCTTCAAGTACATTCGGATTCCATAAAAAGGGAACCGGAATTTCTATACCTGAAAATGCAAAGGAAAGACCATCATGTGTTTTGGAGAAATGGTCGTATTTGTAAAATTGTTTTTGATTATTGCAACATCCTCCTTCACGCTCTTCCATCCCACACCTGTCGCACTTTTTCTTTTCACTATCGTGAAACTCAACCGAAGAAATCTCCCCCATGCAATAATGCACATTGAATCCCACTCCGGTTGCCACCAGAAGGTATATCATTGTGATTATGGAATAGATAGTTTTCCTCATTATCGTACAAAGGTATTTTTTTTATCTGACATTCAAAATAGGCAGAATCTCATCAATTCACATACCACCACTGGATTCCGAAGCGAATCATGAAGCCCTGTGTTGGATACAT
>JAURKN010000226.1 GCA_030831725.1 Ferruginibacter sp. | reverse complement strand
TTCAGATACGCTTTTTTGGGTTCAGGCGCTTTCTCTTGGAGTGCGCTCATGTATAGCTTTGGCGCCATGTCATTATTACTTTTTGCAGGCGTTGTCATATTCAATCGGGTGGAGAAAAATTTCATGGACACGGTATAATTAAACAATATGAGTTCTGTTGCTATCAAGGTGGAGGATTTGTCGAAATTGTATGCGCTGGGGCAGATAGGCACAGGCACGCTTAGTCGCGATCTAGAAAGATGGTGGGCTTCGGTGAGAGGGAAGGAAGATCCTTTTGCCAAAATCGGTCAAACCAACGATAGGACTGTCAAATCGGAAAGTAATTTCGTATGGTCATTGCAGGATGTCAATTTTGAAGTGGAGAAGGGCGATGTGTTAGGTATCATTGGCAGAAACGGTGCAGGTAAAAGTACTTTGTTGAAAGTGCTTTCCAAAATAACAAGTCCGACCAAAGGCAGGATTTATGTGGATGGCAGAATCGCCTCTTTACTTGAAGTAGGAACAGGGTTTCATCCGGAGATGACGGGGAAAGAAAATATTTTTTTGAATGGTTCGATATTGGGTATGAGAAGACAAGAGATTCAGCGTAAGCTTGATGAGATTGTCGATTTTGCGGGAGTCGCCGCCTACCTTGATACGCCGGTAAAGCGATACAGCAGTGGGATGTATGTTAGACTAGCTTTTGCTGTTGCCGCATTCCTTGAGCCGGAGATATTAGTTGTGGATGAAGTGCTTGCAGTTGGTGATGCCGAGTTTCAGAAAAAATGCATCGGCAGAATGAAAGATGTGAGTGTGAATGAGGGAAGGACAGTTTTGTTCGTAAGTCATAACATGGCAGCGGTAAAATCATTGTGTACAAAAGGCATTGTACTAAAAAACGGCAGACTTGATTTTTCCGGAACGCAACTCGAAGCGGTGAAGCATTATCAATCGGCACAAAGCGCCAGCGCCACATTCACACATGACGGGTCATATGATGATGCACCTGGCAATCAACATATCAAGCTATTGAGCTTCAAGGCCGCTCCGCTTATGGGAGAGACCATCAGCATTTCGAGTGGGTTGTTTTTTGAGGTGGAATTTTTGAATCAGAAAGAAAACATCAATTTGGATGTGACTTTTGAGTTGGTGAATATGGATGAGGTTGTCGTTTTTCATCATGGGGCCATACTCACCCAAGATAAGGACTCAAAAAATGGGGTGTACAAAGTAAGTGGTCAATTGCCACCTCAATTTCTGAACGCCGGCACTTACAGATTCAATCTTATTTTTGGTGAAAATCAAAGATTTGGACTCTGGGGTAAGAATGATGTGGTGATGTTTGAAGTTGCCAATGAGGTTCTGGGTACAAACAGCAAGATATTACCGGGTGTTGTAAGACCCGACATTTCTTACACGATAAATAAACCATGAGCATGGAATCCGTTCGTATCATAGACTTGCCGAAAATTCTTGATGAGAGAGGGAACTTGTCTTTTCTGCAGAATGAGGATCAGCTTCCTTTTTCCATCAAAAGGGTGTATTGGATTTATGATGTACCTGGCGGAGAGCAGAGGGGAGGACATGCCTATCGAAGCATGAAGGAAGTGATCATCGCGTTGTCCGGCAGTTTCGATGTGGTGCTATTTGATGGTAAAGAAGAAAAAAGATTTACGTTAAACAGATCTTATTATGGCCTATATGTGCCAGAAATGATTTGGAGAAGCATGGAAAATTTTTCAACAAATGCATTGGCTTTTGTTGCCACCGACTCCATGTATGATGAATCTGAATATATCAGAAACCGCGAACAATTCATAACGGAATCCAATGGTAAATAACAGCAATACGGTATTTGACTGTCCGATCATTCACTTTCCGAAAATACAAAATCGGTCGGGCACCATAACACCTATTCAGAATGAATTGGAAGTGCCATTTGCCATTCAAAGGGTCTATTATCTATACGATGTACCTGGGGGAGAATCAAGAGGTGCACATGCGCATCGGGAGTTGGAGCAGGTGATAGTTGCCGTTAGTGGCAGTTTCGATGTAACCATTGATGATGGAAGAAATAAAAAAACCGTAAGTCTGAATCGTCCTTATTTCGGCTTACATCTTAAGCCTGGCATGTGGAGAGAGCTGTCGAATTTTTCTTCAGGGGCTATTTGTCTGGTCTTGGCATCTATGCTATACAAGGAGTCTGACTACATCAGAGATTATGAGGAATTCAAGATTTTCAAGTCGGATTTGATTCAGCGTTTCCTCTGACAAAGCATCAAGACCACAAAACGAAACAAGATGAAATTCAATAACAGTAATGTCAGTTTAAGTCCAAGCGCAAAAATTGGAAAAAATGTGAGGATAGGAGACAATACCGTCATTTATGATAATGTTGTTATAGGGGACAATACCGTCATCTGTAATGATTGTCAAATTGGTGAGCCAACTGGTGCGTATTATAAGGATTCCGATTATGTGAATCCTCCGACCATCATCGGAGCCGATTGCCTGATCAGAAGTCATTCCATCATTTACGCTTCCAATACCATCGGTGATCATTTGATTACAGGCCATCACATCATGGTTCGAACAGGAAACAAAATCGGACATCATTCATCTATTGGAAACTTCACTGAATTGCATGGAGATGCGGTGATTGGAAATTATGTGCGACTGCATAGCAACGTATGTATTTGCGAATATGCTGTTGTGCATGATTATGCCTGGATATTTCCCGGAACAATTTTGTCCAATGGGGTTACTCCGCCCGGTAATCTTTTACTGGGACCCGAAGTAGGTCCATACACGGTGATTGCTGTAAATGCGGTATTGTTGCCCGGTGTGAAAATTGGCGCGAATTGTTTGGTTGGTGCTTCTTCCGTAGTTACAAAAGATGTTCCTGAATTCACCGTGGTTATCGGAAGTCCAGCGAAGAATATGGGGGATATCAGAAATATCCAATCAAAAGAAACCGGAGGCGCTTATTACCCATGGCCCAATCATTTCGATCGTGGCATGCCATGGCAAGGAATGGATTACAACACATGGCTGTCTCAACAAAATCAATAAACCGATGAAAATTCCTTTTTTACATTTTCCGGCGACCCATATGCCCATCAAGAAAGAGATGATGGAGGCATTTGAATTGGTTTTCGACAGCAGTTGGTTTATTCTCGGTCAACAGGTTAACGCTTTCGAAAAAGCATACGCACATTTCAATCAGGTTGAACATTGCATCGGGGTGAGTAATGGATTGGACGCATTGCATCTCGCGCTGAAATCACTACACATCGGACCAGGCGACGAAGTAATCGTGCCTTCAAACACTTTCATTGCAACCGTTCTTGCAGTTTCCTATGTAGGTGCAACACCTGTCTTCGTAGAACCAGATCGAAAAACATACAACATCGATCCCAAAAAACTGGAAGAAAAAATCACCCCAAAAACAAAAGCCATCATGCCCGTTCATCTTTACGGACAGGCTTGTGAAATGGATGAAATCATGTCCATCGCTTCAAAACATGGACTATACGTCATAGAAGACAATGCCCAATCACAGGGCGCCACATATGACGGAAAAATCACCGGATCTTTTGGAAACATCAATGCCACCAGTTTTTATCCCGGTAAAAATTTGGGAGCCTTGGGAGATGCAGGAGGCATAACGACAAACGATGCAACTTTGGCTGAGAAAGCAAGAACACTTTCCAACTATGGTACAAAGGTTAAATACGTGAATGATGATATCGGGTTCAACATGAGGATGGACGAGATGCAGGCGGCTTTTTTAAAAGTGAAATTGGCCCATCTGAATAACTGGATAGAACAAAGACGTCAGATTGCGAAATGGTATGATGAATACTTGTCGGAAATCAACCAAATCATCTTACCCTATACACATCCTTCTGCCACACATACCTATCATCTGTATGTGATACGAACAGAAAGAAGGGATGAATTGCAGAAGCATCTGACATCGCTGAATATTGGAACGTTGATTCATTACCCCATACCGCCACATCTTCAAAATGCATATGCAGATCTTGGATTTGGTAAAGGAAGTTTTCCGATTGCCGAAGAAATTGCGGACACCTGCATCAGCTTACCCATATGGCCGGGAATGACAGAAGAACAGGTAGCATATGTATCCCAAGGAATAAAGTCATTTTTCAATGCGTAAGTCTATGGATTATTCAGAGCGGATTGAATTACTGTATCAAATTTTTAAGGATCAGCTGCTTCAAGAAAAAGACGATGAGCGGCGATGGCTCAAAATGCAGGACTTCATTCATTTTTGCTGGATGAACGCCCCATTGAGATTCAGTGACCCGGAGCTGGAGGCGTTGATCATGCAGAAGAGGCCAAATTGGAATAATGATGTCATTTTCTCTAACGATCAAAGGCGTTTTGTTTATGTGGCTTCGACGCTTTTCGAAGTTGGAGGACATACAAGATGTCTAATGAATACCATCAGCCATTTGCCTGAACAAGAACATACGGTCATATTAACCCGTCAATACAAAAATATTCCACCCACGGTATCGGACTTTTTTACAACTCATAATGTCAAAGTGATTTGTTTGGACAAATTGGATGGTTTGATGAAGAAAGTAGAAACCATCAGAAAACAAATCCTTGAAATCAAGCCTGCGAAAGTTTTTTCCTTTCATCATCCCGATGATTTGATTCCCGTTCTTTCCATTACAGGCTCCCGTTCTTTTCAGTCTGTTCTATATAACCACGCTGATCATGTTTACAGCTTGGGTGCTCATTTGTTTGATAAACATATTGATTTCAGAAAAACA
>JAURKN010000225.1 GCA_030831725.1 Ferruginibacter sp. | reverse complement strand
CCATTTACGGAGAATCGATAAAAATCAACGATAAGAAATTTGACAAGGGCCAGATTTATGGCGGACTTCTTTTTGGATTTGGCTGGGCGATTACGGGAGCTTGTCCGGGTCCTCTATATGCGCTTGTTGGTTATGGCGCTTCAGCCATTGTTATTACCTTACTCAGTGCCATTGCCGGAACCTGGGTATATGGTTGGTTGAGAGAGAAGTTGCCCCATTGATTTATCTTTAATAGAACAGATTGGTCATGGAATCAAATCATCTTGAACGTTTAATACAGACCGTTAGTCGATTATTGTGGAGCATATCGCTTCTCATCGTAATCATCATCGGTTTTATACTTTACCTCAGTCAACGCTCCGTAGAGACTGAAAAGAAAGATGTCGTGATCTCTGATAGTTTGACTAAACCAAAGATGGATTATTGGATACCTGCCGACATTAATTCCATTTCAGATTCGTCCAAAAAAGCTTTGGTGGAATATGGCAAAAAACTCATAGCAGAAACTGCGGTATATTTTGGTCCCCAAGGCTCCGTAGCCCACAGCACGAACGGTATGAACTGTCAGAATTGTCATTTGCAGGCAGGAACCGCCGTTTTTGGAAACAACTACGGCTCCGTAGCGTCCCTCTATCCCAAATTCAGAGCCCGAAGCGGCTCCATAGAAAACATCTACAAAAGAGTAAACGATTGTTTCGAAAGAAGTCTCAATGGTAAAGCGCTTGATACCAACGGTAGAGAAATGCAAGCTATCACCGCCTATATCAATTACATCGGCTCCAACGTTACAAAAGGAGAAAAAGCAAAAGGATCTGGATTGAAAGACCTTTCATTTATGGATCGTGCGGCAGATCCGCAAAAAGGAAAAACCATCTATGTTTCCAAATGTTTATCATGTCATGGTCCCGAAGGACAAGGCACTAAAATCGCCGGACAGCCAACATACAGCTACCCTCCTTTGTGGGGAGAACACAGCTTCAACGACGGCGCCGGACTTTATCGGATCACCAATTTTGCACGCTATGTAAAATACAATATGCCACAAGGTGTTACCCATGAAACGCCTCAACTGACAGACGAAGAGGCTTGGGATGTGTCTGCTTTCGTGGTTTCTCAACCCAGACCGCATATAGCAGTGCCAAACGACTGGCCCGATATTTCCAAAAAACCCATAGACCATCCATTCGGTCCTTATTCGGATGGTTTTTCTGAAAAACAACATAAACTCGGTCCTTTTAAGCCTATAGTAGCATTACAAAAAAACAAATGACCCTAAACAGACTTTGATTTTTTTCTTACCCTTAACTTCATGTTTATGAATTTCAAAAAGGCAACTCTTTTCCTTCTTAGCTTTTTCTTCATTGCTCAATCTAGGGCTATATCCAATACAGATACCCTTTTGAATGCATTTAGACAGGGAAAATTTTCCGGAAAAGGACGTTACTATTTCATGGCGACAGACAATACGGAACCGCTTACAGATTACAAAGCACATGCCGCAGGCATCCAATTGCATTATCAAACCTCAACATGGAGAGGCTTCTCCATAGGAGTCGGAACAGCACACACATTCAACCTTTCTTCTCCCGATTTCAATATTCCTGATTCCATAACGGGAATGATTAACCGATATGAAACAGGACTTTTCGACCAAACAGATCCGAGCAATAAAAAACAAATGAATTTGCTTCAGGAAGCTTTCATTTCTTACGAAAGAAAAAAAATGAAAATCACCTGGGGCAGACAAAAAATGAATACTCCCTTCATCAACCCACAGGATGGGAGAATGAGACCGACTGCCGTATCGGGCATTTGGATGGAAAGCAAGAACATAAAAAACTGGAAATGGGAAGGAGGATGGATTTATGGTATTTCACCCAGAGGAAGTTTTCGATTTTACAATGTTGCCTCAAGCATCGGACTTTATCCGCAGGGCGTTCAATCCAATGGAACCAAAGCACAATACAAGGATCATCTGAATAGTGATGGTATTTTTTTATTGGGCATTCGCAAAAACGTAAACGCTAACTGGCAAATTCAGTTTTGGAATCAATTTACAGAAAACATATCCAATACGGTGATGCTGGAAACCCAATGGAAAAAACAAACTTCGAATCAAACTCAATGGGAATGGGCAACTCAATTCATCAGACAGGATGGTGTAGGAAATGGCGGAAACGAATCGGCAAACCTTACCTATTTCGACAGAAACGGCAAATCATTTTCATTCGGCACTAAAATTTCGATGAAAAAAAACAGAATGGAAACCCAGTTGGCTTACAACAGAATCACAAAAGCAGGTAAAGTGTTGCTGCCCAGAGAATGGGGAAGAGATCCATACTACACCTTTATTTCGAGAGAACGCAACGAGGGATTGGCAGACGTTCACGCCGTTACATTCAGGGTCAATTACCATGAAAAGAAAAACAGATTCAAACCTTCTCTATCCATAGGTTATTATCAGTTGCCAGATGTGAAAAAGTATGAATGGAATAAATATGGAATGCCCTCTTATCTTCATGCGAATCTCGACTTGAAATATGCGTTCACCGGATTATTTTCTGGATTGGATCTACAATGTTTGATTGTGGCCAAAAAAGGAACGGGAGAAACATACCAAATGCCAAAATACGAGTTCAATAAGGTAAACATGATCTTGTATAATTTCGTTGTCAATTATAATTTTTAAACATGTCCATCAACCACGGATTCGACACTATTTTTGAACCCGATTTGATTCGGGAAATCATGCAGTTTGGAGAATTCAAATCATTTTCGGAAGGAGAATTGATCATGGATTATGGCAAGTACATTCGTTTTATGCCCCTGATTGTACAAGGAACAATTAAGGTGTTGAAAAAAGATGACCAAGGTAAAGAACTGTTGCTCTATTATCTTTCTGCCAATGAGAGCTGCTCCATGGCATACAGCTGCTGTATGGAAGCCAAGAAAAGCGAAGTGAAAGCGATTGCGGAAGATGACACACAAATCATAGCCGTACCACATGTTAAGTTGGATGAATGGTTGTGTAAATATCCATCTTGGAAGAATTATATCATGCGCAGTTTCAACGAGCGATTCATGGAGTTGCTCCGTTCCATAGAGAACATCGCGTTCCATAAGCTCGACGACAGACTGCTGCATTATCTAAAAGAAAAACAGAAACATACGGAGTCCGCTGTCATCAAAGCATCACATAACCAGATTGCTGACGAGCTTGCCACATCCAGGGTGGTCGTATCCCGACTCTTGAAACAACTTGAAAACGACGGTAAAATCATCCTATATAGAAACGAGTTGAAAATTATAAAACCTTTGTAATCGGTTCTATGAAAAAGATAAGCACCTGTATAACTTTCGTTTTCTTTATTTTTTTGATCAATGCGACATCAAAGGCTCAATTTGTTGTGAGGGAAGGAAAATGGAAGGGGAAAATGAAGATATATCAGGAGTCTGTTGCATTAGATTCGATTGACGTGATCATGAGCATCACACCTCGCATCAAAGACAGTGTGTGGCAATGGAAAACAGAGTATCTCTCTCCAAAAATGCCGATGACCAAAGATTATGAATTGCGAGTGTCTGACAGAAAAAAGGGGGCATATATCACAGATGAAGGTGATGGAGTTTTGCTTTCAGACTATGGATTCGGAAATAAACTGATGAGTCATTTTTCCACAGAAGGCATCATGTTAACTGCTACTTACGAATGGATTGGCAATCGGCTCATATTTGAAGTCACTTCCGGCAAAGCGGATTCAAATTCTAGTTCGGGCGTCACATCTTATACCATCAAACATCTCCAAAGAGGTGAGCTAATCAAAGAGTGATTT
>JAURKN010000224.1 GCA_030831725.1 Ferruginibacter sp. | reverse complement strand
TTTATCTAGACTAAAATATGAGCCGAGCATTTGATGCAGCGCTGTTTTATTGAGTTCTTTTCTTCTTCCTTTCATGCCGCCTGTTTCCATGATAATGGTGCTTTTGAGCTTCATGGGGAATGATTCTCCAAAGTCGAGCAAGGCATAACTAACACCCAAAAGCAGTGTGGGAGTGGAGCTTGATTCCAGTTGTTTGATTTTTTTCGCTAACTCAGGAAAATCATAGAGGTAAAATCCGTTTTCTTTCTTATTGCTGATGCGCATCAGTTTGTCTGCCATGAAAACCAGCGAGGATCCGCCACGTTCCAGATAGGAAGGGAGCAGACAAAGGATGACCCAATCTTCGGGCTTTCCGTATGTTTCGTAAAAACTACGCATGAAGCTGTGTTCGTAGAGCGAGAGCGATTTGACGATATGTTTGCTGGATACGGAGCCGGTTGTCCCACTGCTTTCAAATATCATTTCCGGCTCGAATGTTCCTGTCATCACGCTGTGACTTTTGAAAACAGAAATGGGCAAAAATGGGATCTCTCTGATATCTCTCACACTTGCCACACTCTTCTTCCTTAAATCGACATAAGATTGGTAAACAGGATTGTTCCTGTATTGATATCTGAATATCTCCAGTGCAAGCTCATCAAAGTCTGAATGAGTATGATGCTCGATTTTTCTTACAAGTACATTCAGTTCTTTTTCGGGATTCATGACGACAAATTTGATGTTTTTTATTCAAGGATTGAAGTATTCGGTTAATTTTACTGAATAATAGGAATCCCATGAAACAAATTATTCCAATCATCTCAATCATTCTCTTATTTGCAGCTTGTTCCAAAGATAAATTCACATCCGTTCCTCAAATACGTTTCAATTCAATTACACCGAACTACTGGACAAGCGATAATACTTCATTTTTTGGTCCTAAAATCAGTTTCAATCTTCGTGATGCCGAAGGAGATTTCGGATTCGAAGATGTCGGAATTTCATACGTCTATATCAGAAATGCGGCTGATACTGTTTCTCCACCAGACTCTCTGCCATTTCCCAACATGCTCATCACCGGGAAAAGCAGTTTGGATGTAGATGTGGAGGTGGATATCGTCAGCGCCTTGCCTCCCGCACATATTCCTGGCAATTACACAGATACCATTTTTTACGACATTTTCGTAAGAGACTTTGCGGGAAACAAAAGCAATGTGATCAGAACCACCACACCACTTTATTACTATACGCCTTGATGAGGCTCCGTCGTTTTTTTACAGGCTTTCTCTATACAGCCCTCGCTGCTGTTGCCATGGTTTTACAAACCTCACTGGTTCTGAATCAGCCCATAACAGGATATTTCTATTTTTTTGTTTTAAGCTTGGTTATGGTGGGCTATCATTCCTATTTCTTGCTCAATGCATGGCAAATCGGTCTATATAAAACTTCTGTATTCTCTAGTTCACATTTGAGGTGGAGAATTTGGGTTTTACTTCTGTTTTTTCCTGTTCTCATAGCTACTTCAATTTCTCTGAATTTCGAATTTGATGTTTGGTTGGTGCTAGGCCTGCTTTTTATTTTTTACTTCGCGATACGTTCTGCGAAAGGATTGAAAGGAGTGAAAGGATTGGGTTGGATAAAAACCATCGGGTTGTCTTGTATTTGGGTTTATGTCACTTTTTACCTTCCTGTCAAACATTTCCATGTTTCTCTTGATTCAAAAATATGGGTGTTGATGGTGCAAAGATTTTGTTTCTTTTTTCTCATCGCTTTGTTTTTCGATTTGCGAGACCAGGTTAAGGATCTTCATGACCAAAAAAGCACGATAGCCACTCAGTTTGGTAAACCGCGTTTACTGGCGTTGATTTTGGGTTTGATTGTCGTTTCTGCAACATCTATTTATTGCTCATATCAAAATGAGATGATGAATCTATGGTCGGCATTGGTTTTGAACAGCGCTGTTTTGATCGTGGGGTGTCTTATATACCGTCATGAACAGATAAAAAACAGATTGAATTACCTGATTTTAGGAGATGGAAGCATGATCCTTTCCACAGTTTTGTTATTTGTTGATAGGATTTCATTACTTTGTTGACAATAAAAAAATACCCCATGGCAAAAATCAAAAAATCAATCATTGGAAAGGATGAGTATTCCTTTCTTCGTAATTACATCAATACACCTTCTCCCACGGGATTTGAGAGTGGGGGACAGCAACTTTGGATAGATTATATCAGACCTTTTGTAGACGAGATTTACACGGATCCATATGGAACAGCTGTTGGTGTGATCAATCCTAAAGCCGAATTCAAAGTGGTAATCGAAGCGCATGCCGACGAGATCAGTTGGTTCGTGAATTATATTTCACCGGAAGGATTGATTTACCTGAAAAGAAATGGTGGAGTTGATCATCAAATCGCGCCATCCATGCGAGTGTTGATTCATGGGAAAAAAGGTCCTGTAAAAGCTGTTTTCGGATGGCCTGCCATTCACACCCGTTTGAACAATACGGAGTCAAAAGAACCTCAACCCAAAGTTGACAATCTTTTCTTGGATTGTGGAGCGCGCAATAAGAAAGAAGTTGAAGCTCTTGGAATTCACATCGGAGCAGTTGCCACTTATGAAGATGGATATGATGAGCTTGCCCATGGCTATTTGATCGGAAGGGCTTTCGACAATCGCATTGGTGGATTCATGATTGCTCAGGTGGCAAGATTGTTGCGTGAGGGGAAAAAGAAACTTCCGTTTTCATTGCATATCGTAAATGCTGTTCAGGAAGAGATCGGACTTCGTGGTGCGGAAATGATTGCCCGTAGAATCAAGCCCAATGTGGCGATTATTACGGATGTGACGCATGACAGCACTACTCCGATGATCAACAAAATCATAGAAGGGGAATGCCGTTGCGGTGGAGGCCCTTCCCTTTGTTATGGTCCTGCGGTTCATAACAAATTGTTACAGTTCGTTCAAGGTGTTGCTGAAAAATCAAAAATTCCGGTTCAAAACAAAACGGTTAGTCGAAGTACAGGAACGGATACCGATTCCTTCGCCTATGCCAACGACGGTTGCCCGAGCGTTTTGATTTCGATACCGCTTCGATACATGCATACCACTGTGGAAATGTTGCATAAAGACGATGTTGAGAATACGGTGAAACTGATGTACGAATCATTACTCGCGCTGACGCCCAAAACCAATCTGAGCTATTTCAAATAAACCTTTGCAAAACGGATTGATGGAACCTAAACCCGCTCGTTTTTTACAATTGTTGGCTCTGATCGGCTCTGTATTTATCGGTACATTGCTGACGGTCCTTCTGATTTTGTTGTCTTTCAGGTTCCTGATGGCCGCATTGGATCAAATCCCTTGGCTCACCTATATCTATATGGGAGTGATGCTTTGTATTCCTCCGGTGTTGTTCTGCACGGTGTTTTATATTTTTTTCAAGCGGACTGGTTCGCATCCGTCGAAACCAGTCCGCTTGTTTTCTAAATCGGTGTTTATCCTGGCAATCGCTTATTGGTTGTTTTTGTTGGGAACAGACCTTGTATTTTTTCTCAAAAACGGATACGGTGAGTTGGGAAAGTATGAAACCTACAATTTGATTCCATTGTTTTCTACGGTAGCGTTGATTTTCTTTATGGGCGTTCTTCAAGCCCTCACCACCGAGAAAGAAAAAGACTGGATGGATAAATACAAAGATGCGTAAATCGCTCATTGATTTATTTCCAAATCATGTCTACTGTGTAAAAATAAAAATGGCGCTTTGATTCCGCAGGGACAAAGTTGTCATAGCAAATCTTCAGGACTTCGTCTTGAAAGTCGATTTTCGAAACAATTCATAATGTGAAATTCTTTGCTGATCCTAATATTAAGTCAGTGCGATTTCCAGAACCTGGTTCATGGTTTTTACATAATGAAAATGAATGCCTGAGATGAATTTCGGATTGATTTCTTCCACATCCTTTTGATTCTGCACACACATGATGATTTCTTTGATTCCGGATCGTTTTGCCGCAAGCACCTTCTCTTTGATACCACCAACCGGAAGAACTTGGCCTCGCAAGGTGATTTCTCCGGTCATGGCCATGTAGGGTCTTAATTTTCTTCCGGTAAAAATGCTGACCAATGCACTCATCATGGTGATACCCGCACTAGGTCCGTCTTTTGGCACTGCACCTTCAGGAATATGGATGTGCACATTTTTGCTCTGGAACAGGGTAGGGTCGATTCCTATTTTCTTTGCGTTTGATTGTATCCAGGTAAAGGCGGTTGTTGCACTTTCTTTCATCACATTGCCCAGGTTTCCTGTCATTTTCAGTTCTCCTTTTCCTTCACTTGTTTGTGCTTCGATGAACAGGATATCTCCGCCAACATAGGTCCAAGCCAATCCTACTGCCACACCCGGCATCGGACTCATCTTGTATAATTCATTCATGAACCTTGACTTGCCGAGGATCTTCTCCACGTCATTCATGCTGATGCTGCTTTTCCCTTTTCCTTTCACTACGATTTCTTTGGCCTGATATCTCATGATGCTGGCCATCAATCTGTCTAGTTCCCTGACGCCACTTTCTCTCGTGTATTCTGTGATGATTTTTTCAATCACGGCATCACTTATCTTGAAAGGATAGGTTTTGAGCCCATGCATTTCCTGTTGCTTCGGAATAAGATGTCTTTTGGCGATTTCCACTTTCTCCTCCGTAGCATATCCGCTCAGGTCTATGACTTCCAATCTATCTCTCAATGCTGGTTGTATGCTATTGATGTTATTCGCTGTAGCAATGAACAAAACTTTGCTTAGGTCATATTCCAACTCCAGATAATTGTCGTAAAAAGAATGGTTCTGTTCCGGATCCAACACCTCCAATAAAGCCGAAGATGGATCTCCACGATGATCAGCACCAACTTTGTCTATCTCATCAAGTATCATCACCGGATTGCTGGATTTAGTCTTACGGATGGATTGGATGATTCTACCTGGCATTGCACCTATATAGGTTTTACGATGTCCACGGATTTCACTTTCATCATGCAATCCTCCCAAACTCACTCTTACATATTTTCGGTTAATCGCAGCAGCGATGCTCTTA
>JAURKN010000021.1 GCA_030831725.1 Ferruginibacter sp. | reverse complement strand
TTTCCATCAAAAAGCGGGAACTTATAGATTCAACCTCATTATAGGCTTTGGATTTAATCGGTGTGGCAATGACGTGATCACCTGCCTCCGGAACGGCCGCTTTCTCCTTCAATGCGGTGGGCGTTTTTATTTGATCAAACATCTTCAACATTGCAATTACCTTGACAACTTTATCCTGCTCCTCCTCACTTTTATAATAATAAACGAGCAACAGAGGTTGTTTTATTTTTTCAAAAGACTCTTTATTCATGGTGGTTTCAAGCATTTCCTGTAGTTCAACAGCCGCCTCAATCCGGTAAGGTTTGTTCCAATACTTTGAATAAATGGGTCTTTCATCGGGCGGAACCAAATAGTTCCCTTTTTTTACCAACCTGGCAATCTGAAGTCCCCAGGGATTGTTCAACAACCATGCATTGGGGTCATTTATTTCTATGTTAGGCGAATACAATATCAATCCATCGACCATTTCGGGATATGTTGATGCCAATTGTAGCGCCTGTGTACCTCCTGTACTGGTTCCCATCAAAATGACTTTTTTTCCCAATTTTCGGCCTACCGACAAGGCGAATTTGGCTGATTCCCAATATGAGTCTGCTGTAAGATTCATCAGCTGCTCTTTTTGAATCAGTCCATGCTCCGAAAGTCTCGCCAGATAAAGATTACATCCAAAGCGTTTCGCAATATTCCTGTGAACCGGATCGCCTTCCATTGGAGATGCTGTAAATCCATGCAAATAGACAATAGAATATTCTGTTTCTGTTTTATTTACCGAATCGGCCCATATGATTCTAGCCTGGTTATCGGGCTTAACCGGAAATCTTGATTCATGATCTGCGATGAAAGCATCCAAAGGCATCGAAGCAGCTATTTCAGGCAACTTCGGATCATATTTAGGTGTGGAAGGATTTGGTCCGATTAAGTAAGCAATCAACAAAATTGAGAGGGAAATGAGTAATCCTTTTTTCTTCATATAGGCATTTTTAGAGCAGACAGTTCGGCTTTGAGTCTGGCAATATTGTTATTTGCCTCAATGAACTTCTTTTTAATGGCAAAAATCTCAGGATCTTTCATTTGATACATCGCTTCGGTTTCTTCATTGCTTTTTTGCAAAAGAAGTATATCGCGATCCATTTCGCGAATGATCATCTCCGATTCCTGGATTTTTCTACGAAGCTCAAATTCCATTGATTCTTTCATTTGAAACGCCATTTGGTTCTCTCTTCTTAGGTTTTCCTTCACCCTCCTTTCACTTTCAAGCAAACCATTGAGACGAACGCCTTCTCTTTTCATTTTGGCGATGGAAAAAGCACGAATCACCCAAGCTGCGATAAATCCGACAACAAAACCGAACAACAAAAAAAACATGATGTTTATTGTCATGCTTTACCCTTTTTTACAAATGTCGGGCAAATCGAATTGCGAAAAGATGATTTTAATCTGTTGTTTACACACAATTTTTCGGATAACGTGAATAACTCAATACTTTTACCAATATGTCGCAGTCGAAAAAGGAAAGTTTCATTCCCTATTACCAGCATATGAGCAACGAACAGTTGTTCGATATGGCCAATGAGCAACTTCAATGGCTGGACGCTGATGCGATAGACTCCTATTATTCAACGGTTGAATCTAGAGGTTTGTCTTTGATTTGTAATATGACACATATGGAGTCGAATGGAGGGGGCTGTAAGCCGGCTCAGTTGTCAAAACACAATATGCAATTCCTCCTGCAGTCTATTGAGCAAAAACGGCCGATTCCGGAATTGACAAGTGAGCTACGGAGCCGTGGCATAGACGCTTGGTGTGGTTACAAAATATTGAAAGCGCTACCTGAGTTCCTCGAAGAAAAAATAGTCTTGGAAAAAGAAAAAGCCCTTAACGGGAGCATGCTGTTCTTTTCAGGATTGGCGTTCAGACTTCTGCCTTTATCATCAAGCAAACATCTTGCACTGATTATTCTGGTTTATTCCATCACAGCCTTTGGGGCCATCAAATGGCTTGATGCTTTTTTCCGTTTTAGAAGATATAGGAAGATGATCCAATTTTTATCTTCATCCTTTCATCAGTCCGATTCCTTTGCTTTTCCAATCGGGGAAGATGATGCCGTTGTTTGATATGTTCAATTGTTTTTTTGCCACTTCTTCAAAAACGCTTCTGAAATCTGTGGTCACCATGAGATCCCTACCTTCATCCAGATTGGCGGGGTCAAGATCTGTGACATTGCCATGCACCTTACCTCCATTGACATTTTTCCCCAGCAGGAAATAACAGGATGCTCTTCCATGGTCGGTACCACCTGTCCCATTTTGTTTAACAGTTCTCCCAAATTCGGTCATCGTCATCACCACCACATGCTCCTGCCAATCCGCTCCGAGATCCTGCCAAAAAGCGGAAACACTATTTCCCAAATCACTCGCGTTTCTCGCGAATATCCCGTTTGACGTACCCTGGTTAAAATGAGTGTCCCAACCTGTTGATTCTGCAAAACCAATTTGCAGCCCCACATCCGATCTGATCAACTGTGCCAACTGCATCAAAGATTTTCCGAGTTCAGATTTCGGATATACGGCATCGTTATGTGGCTTATAAGCACCAGACTGAATCTTGGAAACCATATCCATGGCTTCAAAAGTTTCTTTCCCGGTCTCACTCATCAATGCGTTAGCGGTTTGGTCATATAAATCTTCGAAACTTTTCGCCGTCAGCATCGCATTAGAGGATGGATTTCGGTTTTTCAACCTCAAATCATCCAGATTAGAAATCGTCAGCGTGGGATTGTCGCCATAATAAGACCTGGGCATGGACCTAGTTATACTGACTGCTCGAAATGGACTGTTAGCCTGTTCCATCAATCCTGATGTTCGGTTCAACCAACCCGAATCGGTCGATTTGCTGAAGGGTGTTCCCGATTCCATATAATCTTGCGCATCAAAATGAGATCTTGTTTTATTGGGAGACCCCACGCCATGGATGATGGCCAATTCGTTTTTTTGAAACAAGGGATAAAGCGATGAAAAACCGGAGTGTAATCCGAATCTACCATCCAAATCAAAAAGTCCGTTATCTCCGTTTTTTGAAGGAGACATCATCAATGTAGGACGTGCTTTTTTCAAAAAGGGATCATTGAACGGAGAAACCGCCATCAAGCCATCCATGGCGCCACGCTGAAAAATGACAATCAGTATTTTTCTTTTATTGCCTATGTTTTGGGTAAAGGCATTGGCCGCTTTGAGCACATATGCAGGCAAGGTGTTTAAGCCCATCCCAAAAACTGCCAAAGCCCCCGACTTGATAAACCCTCTTCTGTTTGTCATTTTGATTGATTTATTTTCTTTGAAATTCCGGAGAACCAAGTATGATGCCTACCACCTGGCCCATAGAAGTGTTTGAAAGTGATTCCGACTTCTTTCCATCATCAAAAACATCATCAAGCCATTCATCCAGATTTTTATTTTCCTCTTTTCTGTCATCTTTGTTATTTGCGTTATTGGCTGAAGCTATTTTTTGAGAAAAAGAATTGTTGTTCAACCATGGCTCAATTCTTACATAAGTGGTTGACAGGTCTCTTTCCGGCATGAGCATTGGAGCATAAATATGTAAGGCCTCCGTAGCATCTCCCGGTTCATGATTTTGGTTCAAGGCAAGTAAGTCTACCTTCAATCCATCACATTTCCCCGCTGCCATTTCCAATCCGAAATTCATGCGATTCAACAAACCTCCTGTATTGATCCAATATGCCGCGCGGTCAGGAAAACCTGTTGGTGCGGCATAATAATAGACTTTTTGTCCCATTTTGTCGATTTGCTTAAAAACGGAAAATGGTTTTTCAACTTTGGCATCCAATGCCCTTATCGAGCTAATGACTACTTCGAATGGAGATTTTATTTTCGACCTGATTGCAGATTTATTCCAAAATTCAGGATGCTCCACCATGGCGATCAACACTTTTTTTATGTCGCCTCCGGAAGAAAGAAACACATCCGACATTTTTTGAATCAGAGATCCAGGCGCATTTTCAGAGACAAAATAGTGAGCCAATTTCGCAGATAAGAAACGAGCTGTTTCCTTACGAGTGGAAATATGATGAAAGAATCGTAATCCTTCTTCATAACCTCCCCCCGCTCCGTAGTTGACTCCTAAAACATTTTTCTCTCCAGCATCATGTCTGTTTGCCGCAAAAACAAAATCACCTTCACGAACAAATCCGAGTCGTTTCATCCCATCCCCATCCAATGAACGAGACAGCTTATTCAGCGGACCCTGAGCATCTTCGTCG
>JAURKN010000223.1 GCA_030831725.1 Ferruginibacter sp. | reverse complement strand
GAAGTATCCAACTTTGCCAATCCTCTGGCATAACGCCAGTAAAAATCCCTCAAACTGGTATCTGCGTCGGTGGCGAAAACAATGGACTTATCCTCCCGATTTCTGATTTTTGAAATATCATCGTAAGTATTCAAAAGGGGTTTACCTACAGACTGTCTGATTGTTCTTTCCGGCTTGTTGTTTGAGATTGAAGCTGTATCTGCGATAGACCATTTCACGGTATCTATGGCTATATCAACAGGGTCTGTGTTGTAAAACCATCCTCTCCAGAACCAATCCAGATCTTCTGCACTGGCATCCTCCATGGTTCTGAAAAAATCTGCCGGGGTAGGGTGTTTGAACGCCCATCTTCTGCAATATTCTTTGAATGCATAGTCAAACAGCTCACGTCCCATGATGGTCTCACGAAGGATATTTAATGCTGTGGCAGGTTTCGCATATGCGTTAGCACCAAATTGAATGATGTTCTCGCTGTTTGTCATGATCGGTTCCAGTTGGTCTTTCGGAAGCTTCATGTAATCTGTGATCTTGTATGCAGGCCCTCTTCCAACCGGAAATTTATTGTCCCAAAGTTCTTCAGTGAGATATTCGACAAAAGTATTCAGTCCTTCATCCATCCAAGACCACTGCCTTTCATCGCTGTTGATGATCATAGGGAAGAAATTATGACCTACTTCGTGTATAACTACACCCAGCATTCCGTTTTTCGTTCCCTCGCTATAGGTTCCATCTTTTTCGCAGCGGCCGTAGTTGAAACAGATCATGGGATACTCCATGCCATTCGAAGCCTCGATACTCTGTGCAACCGGATATGTGTAAGGAATGGTGAAATGTGAGTATGTCTTGATCGTATGAGCGATCACTTTTGTACTGAACTTCCGGTAAAGGTTATACGCTTCTTTTCCATAGGCGCTCATGCACATCACTTTTTTACCTTCGATTTTTACAGGCATGGCATCCCACACAAATTTTCGGCTGCTCCCCCAAGCGAAATCTCTAACACTATCCGCTTGAAATACCCAAGTCTTTTTCTCTTTGCTTCGCTTTTTTTCGCGCTCTGTGGCTTCGGAAAGAGTTACTATCTCCGTAACGTCTTTCGCATTTTGAGCAATAAGCCAACGCTTGTATTGTTCTGCATTTAATACTTGTTGATAGTTTTTCCCAACGCCGGTAGACATAACAACATGGTCCGCAGGCACGGTCATTGAAACGGTGTAATTTCCGAACGCCAATGCGAATTCCCCTGTACCGGCGAATTGATGATTCTGCCAGCCTTGGAAATCGCTGTACACGCAAAGTCTCGGAAACCATTGTGTCATCGTGAAAATATCATTGCCATCTTCGGGAAAATATTCATAGCCACCACGCCCTCCGTACTTCATACGGTCAACAATGAAATAATTCCAAGAGATATTGAATGAAAATTGCGCGCCGGATGAAAGAGGTTTTGGAAGGTCGACCCTCATCATGGTTTTGTTGATGACAAACTTCAAAGGCTTTCCATTTATATCGGTGACAGAAACGATATTGGTGCCAAATTCTTTTTCTTTTTTCCCTTGCATCCTCGGAATGTCAC
This sequence comes from Ferruginibacter sp., assembly GCA_030831725.1. Classification (GTDB taxonomy): domain Bacteria; phylum Bacteroidota; class Bacteroidia; order Chitinophagales; family Chitinophagaceae; genus Ferruginibacter. The sequence goes on along the minus strand of JAURKN010000223.1, from coordinate 1,659 downwards.
CTGCAGACATTTGGTTGGGCATGCTGTTGCTGTTTTCATAGCCGGCGCTGTTTGTGCTGCTATGCTGATTCTCATCTAACTGCAGCCATAAATAGGTGAGTTTGTGAGGAGATTGGTTGTGAAATGTGATGGTCTCTTTTCCGATGAGTTTTCTTTCCGTTTCGTCAAGCTCGCAGTTGATTTTGTAGTCGCAGCGTTGTTGCCAATACTTTTCGCCTGGAGCACCGCTGGCTGTCCTATATTCGTTTGGAGTTGGTAAGATAGTCCCCAGTTGTTCGAAGCGATTACCATGGTTGCTCCCCGGATTGTTTCTGATATCCTGTGCACTTATGCTTTGAAACAGGAAAGCCCAAAAGCAAAGGGATAAACATTTTCTCATTTTCAGTGATTTGAATGACGACTTTATAATCATTTTATTAAGGTTCAAAATGTGAAGTGTAAAAATATCGAAAAATACCATGCTAAAAAGGCCAACGGGAGAATGACAGATAAATGCCTCCAAATGCTGATATCAAAGTAATCGCCAACTGCCATAACCGATATGAAATAATCTCATATTTAACCGACAGTTTAGCCAACAGGAGGAAGGTGCCAAGTATCGCTATTTGTGCCAGCTCCAAGCCGATTGTGAAACCTGCGGATGCGGCAAAACCATTTGTGTCGGAGGGTTGCATCATTTCGAATGCATTGGAAAACCCCAATCCATGGATTAAGCCGAAAATCATGATCAAAAAAAGGTGGTATTTGTTAAAATCAGGCTGTGATCGCTTGAACAACGAAACAACAGCGCTTAAGATGATTGTCGTAGGAATCAAAAACTCCACAATCTCTGTAGAATACGAGAAAAATCGGCCAGCTGCCATGGAAATCGTGTGTCCGATGGCAAAGCTGAGTGTAATCCATATGTAGCGGGTTAATTTTTCATTTTCAATCAAAACACAAAGTGTCAAAATGAACAGAATATGGTCAAGTGCATTGACGTTAACAATATGATTCCAGCCGAGTTCAAGAAAAAAGAAAAATTCAGAATACCCCATCTATGGAAAGGATGTTTGTATTAAAGAAAGTAATTTTGAATACCATGAAATTACTCTTTTTTATCTCATCTCTGTTTATGACCGTGTCTACCTCTAATCATTTTAAGAAGGTACATCCTGTGTACATGAGCGTGACAGAATTCGGATTCGATCCAGTGCAAAAAAAAGCAGAAATGACATGTAAGATTTTCTCCAACGACTTTGAATCTGTTTTGAAGAAATATCACACAGGAGTCGATTTACTCAATCCTACTAAGAAAGAAATTTCTGGAAGATGGATGAATGAATATGTCCAACAAAAACTGAAGGTGAAGGTGAATGGAAAACCACTCACTTTGGAATATTTGGGATTTGAAATCGAGGAAGATGCGGTTCTGATATTTTATGTTTCTTCCGCAATGGAATCTCCAAATGAAATCATTTTCGAAAATAAGCTGCTGTATGATTTCAAGACAGCGCAAATGAATATTATGCACGTGGAAGTGAACAAGCAAAGAAAGAGTCGTAAATTGACTTACCCCGATGTGATTGCGAAATTTGAATTTTAATCTTGCTCTTCCAGCTCTTCTTTTAGTTCTTCGGAAATTTTAACCAAAATCTTGTCGATTCTTTGTCCATCCAT
>JAURKN010000222.1 GCA_030831725.1 Ferruginibacter sp. | reverse complement strand
TACAGATGTTCTTGAAAAAGGTACATGGATCTTTGCAGCAGTAGTTGGAATTCTATGTGTGATTTCACCTGCTTTCATACCAGCTGAAGGTGGGAAACAAGACAATGACCTGATCAATAACATTTCAACTTCGCCTCAGCAAAAACAAGCAGCACCAGCCAATACAGCGCCTCTTACACCGGCACCGGCAACCACGCCTGCTCCGGCTAGCACTGATTCAAACTAAATAGAAACTGTTAAAATACCAATCCCCGCTACAATGCGGGGTTTTTTATTTTATTTTGCCAAGGAATAAGATACATGAAAAAAAAATCAACAGCACTCCTGCTTTTTCTCTTCATTGTGATAGGCATTTTAGCTTGGAACGTGTTCGGACCTACAGTGTCCAATCCAAAACAAAAATACCTCTATATCCCAAAGGGCTCCAATCTCGATCAGGTGAGAGATAGTTTGATTATCAACGAAATGGCAAACCCATTTATCACATTCAAGCTATTATCCAAACTGATGAAGTATGAAAACAACATCAAGCCCGGAAAATACAAGGTTACAGACGGCATGAGTCTATTTTCGTTGATCAGAATGCTGAAAAATGGAAGACAGGCGGAGGTTAGGTTGGTGATCACCAAACTGAGAACAAGAGAAGACCTGGCCAAAAAATTTAGTGAGAAATTCGATATAGAGTATGGTGAAGCGCTGGTGTATCTGAACAGCAACGATTCATTGAAGAAACTGAAAGTGGACACTTCCACCATGATGACCCTTTTGATTCCGAATTCCTATCTATTTTGGTGGAACACATCTTTACCGGATGTGCTTGAAAGACTGAAGAAACAGCATGATTATTTTTGGGAAGGAAAAAGAATGACTAAAGCTCGTGAACTTGGATTCACCCCGGAAGAAATTTATACCATTGCGAGTATTGTAGAAGAAGAAACCAACATGAAAAGCGACAAAGGAAAAATCGCCAGGGTTTATATGAACAGAATGAAAAAAGGAATGAAGTTGGAAGCCGATCCGACTGTCAAATTCGCCATGCGAAATTTCGGTTTGAAAAGAATCATGTTTAAGCATTTGGAATACCCTTCCCCTTACAATACCTATTACCAAAAAGGACTTCCTCCAGGTCCTATTTGTACTCCATCCATCGAAACGATTGATGAGGTATTGAATTCAATGCCTTCAGAACATATTTTCTTTGTCGCAAAACCTGATTTTGAAGGATATTCTAATTTTTCAGAAAATTACGCCGATCATCAGCGTTATGCGAAAGCATACCAACAAGCATTGGATAGTTTGATTGCCAGTAAAAAGAAATAAATTGACAAAGCTAGAACGCATCATCATCACCAAAACACCACTGGCCTTTGTTCTGAACAGAACGAAGAATCTCATACTGCCAGGTTTTGAAGGCGTTCCTCTTTATGATGTGCTTCGTTTTTTTTACAAACAAATCAAAACAGAAGGGCTGACAGAAAGAGCCTCTGCCATTTCTTACAATTTCATCATGGCGATTCCGCCCTCTCTCCTTTTCTTGTTTACACTGATTCCAAACCTTCCCTTCATTTCCAGAGATTCTATCCAGGAACAACTTCATGCACTCATTTATGACATCGTTCCATCCTCTACATACAATCGAGAAGTTATAAAGCTAGTCGACTCATTCATATACGAAGACCGCATCGCTTTGTTATCCTTCGGACTTTTGCTGAGTTTATATTTCGCTTCCAATGCGATGATGGGATTGATCATTTCATTCAACAAGAAAAAATACCTCGGCTTCGCAAAAAGAATGGGCATACTGTCCCGTTGGACGGCCATCAAGCTTACCATCCTGATATTCGGACTTTTCCTTTTGTTTTTCATATTATTGATCACACAAGGAGCGCTGCTGGAGTGGTTGGTCAAGAACGAATCATTACGAAATTTCATTTCCAATATCCGATGGGTTATGATTGTGCTTTTGTTGTATTATGCCATCGGCTTCATTTTCAAATATGCACCCTCAGTGGAGAGAAAATGGAAACTCGCATCTCCGGGAACAATCACCACAACCTTCCTTTGCCTTATGTCTTCTGTCGGATTTTCGATTTTCGTAAATAATTTCGGCAGATACAATGTGCTTTATGGCTCCATTGGAACCATCATGATGGTCATGGCACTGATTTATATCAATTCGCTGGCCATTCTGATTGGATTTGAATTGAACGTATCCATCAGCTCTCTCCGTATCCTGGCGGAAAAAAGAAATGATAAAAAGGCGGATAAAGTGTCTGATTCGCAATAAACTGATTCTATCCATTCAATGGGTCCTGGTTATTATTTTGTTGATTTGATGGGTATATGATTCCATGGAAGTCATTCAATTTGTTCTTGTAGACATATCGGAATGAAAATTACCCTTCCAATGCACCACTTTTCGGGCAGCCATCCGTTATTTTCTGCATAGAAAAACCTAATTTCGCCAACGAACTAAACAACTACATCATGACATACGACGTTATCGTACTTGGAAGCGGACCCGGTGGATATCCGGCTGCAATCAGAGCCAGTCAACTTGGTAAAAAAGTGGCCATTGTGGAAAGAGAAAGTTTGGGTGGAATCTGTTTGAATTGGGGTTGCATCCCGACCAAAGCCCTTTTGAAAAGTGCCCAGGTTTTTGAATATGCAAAACATGCCAAAGATTATGGCATCAAAATAGACAGCGCCATCGCTGAGTTTGAAGAAGTGATCAAAAGAAGTCGTGGTGTTGCGGACAAAATGAGCAAGGGCATACAGTTCCTTATGAAGAAGAACAAGATTGACGTGATCATGGGAAATGGGAAACTGCTCACCCCAACCAAACTTGAAGTTACTGCGGCAGACAACAGCAAGCAGACTTTGGATGCCAAAAACATCATCATAGCCACTGGAGGTCGTGCCCGTCAATTGCCAACCATGCCGATTGATGGTAAAAAAATCATCGGCTACCGCGAGGCGATGACCTTACCTAGTCAGCCGAAAAGCATGATCATCTGCGGGTCAGGAGCCATCGGTTCCGAGTTCGCTTATTTTTACAACAGCATGGGTACCAAGGTTACCATTGTAGAATTCCTTCCGCGCATCTTACCTGTTGAAGATGAGGATATCAGCAAGGAAATGGAAAAACAATTCAAGAAGCAAGGCATGACCATCATGACGAGCAGTGAAGTGACCAAAGTGGATACTTCTGGTTAGGGCGTGAAAGCAACCGTTAAAACTGCTACAGGCGAAGTTGTATTGGAGGCGGATATTTTGTTGAGTGCTGTTGGTGTGGTTGCCAATATTGAAAACATCGGATTGGAGGCACTGGGTGTTAAAACCGATAAAGGAAAAGTTATTGTTGATGCCAATCAGCAAACCAGTGTTGCCGGATTGTATGCTATTGGAGATTGTACTCCAGGACAAGCTCTCGCTCACGTGGCAGCCAAAGAAGGAATCAATGCCGCTGAACATTTGAGTGGACACAAACCCGAGCCAATGGACTATAACAACATTCCAGGATGTACCTACACCACTCCGGAAGTTGCATCAGTTGGATATACTGAGAAAGCGGCAAAAGAAGCAGGATATGAAGTGAAAGTAGGTAAGTTCCCTTTCGTAGCCAGTGGAAAAGCGGTAGCAGGGGGAAATACAGATGGATTTATCAAAGTTGTTTACGATGCCAAATACGGAGAATTCCTGGGTTGCCATATGATTGGTACCAACGTAACGGAAATGATTGCCGAAGCAGTGGTTGCGCGTAAGTTGGAAACCACAGCACAC
>JAURKN010000221.1 GCA_030831725.1 Ferruginibacter sp. | reverse complement strand
TTCTTTTCCTCCAGATTTTCAACGAATTTCAATGCAGCCCTCCAAGGACCAAGTGTATGGCTGCTGCTCGGACCTATTCCCACTTTGAACATGTCAAATACCGATATGGATTCCTGTATCACTATGTTTGGATGTTTTTATGATTTTTTATTGTACGGCTTTCAGAGACATTTCAAATTTGATGTATGAGTTCGACGGTAAAATGATATTTCCCAGTTGATCTCTTTGAGCTTCATTTCCATAAGCCAATGATGGAGGGATGTACATGGTGATGGATCCCCCTTCTTTCACGAGGGGCATTACTTTTTGAACGCCAACAATCAACTGTCCGAGAATGAAAGGAATCCCTTGCGGGTCGAGATAACTGTCGAAAGCATTGCCATATCCAAAACGATACGCACTGTAATTTACCAGCATATTGCTACAAAGATTAGGATTGGGGCCTGTGCCTTCTGAAGTGATTTTATAAAACACACCGCTTGAATGTTGTACAAGATCTGTGATATTGTTGGTTGTGAAAAAGTTTTCCATATAAGCAATCTCGCTTGAGGAAGCGGTGTATTGCTGATCCAGGTATCCACACTGGTCTTTGAAACAAGAAGTGAATGACAATGAAAAAAACATCAAGAGTAAAATGGCAATTCTGTTTTTCATATTTCTGATTTTTGTTCTTGGGGTTTTTCTTTTTTCAATTTGAATAAAAGTTCTCGGTAATGCTGTTCGTTCATCTCCCACTGATAGTGCATACGCATGTAGGAGAAAAAAAATGCGGTGATCATGATGGCGATTAAAATCGCCAATGTTGATTTTCCTGCTTTTTGAGAAATCTTGGTATACCATTCGGGCGATAAAAAATAAACCAGAATGATGGATAACAAAATAGAAAAGGAGAACAACAAAGCAGAGGGTATGCCCCTTTTTATCTTGCTGGATGTTTGGCTATATTCCAGACGAACCCGCTCCCAATATCTCAAAAAATCATTTTCTTCGACACTCAACATGACACAAATTTAATCGAAAACGAAACATTTTACGAAATAAGAAATATATTGCATCAGTACTTATAACCCCCACCACATGAAAGTCGAACCCCTCATCGTCAGTTACCTCGAACTGAACAAAAAAGTGGCCATCGAATCCATCGGTCATTTTGTATTCGATGGAAGAATTAAAACGGAATCTTCAGAATCCGAATATGAATATCCCTTTGAAGAAGGCAGCGTTACATTTTATTGCGACAAGAATGAAAAATCAGATTCCGGCCTAATTGATTTCATCATTCAGGAGTCTGGTAAGATTCGTCCCTTGGCGACATCCGATCTTGAATCCTTCAGCATGTTAGGAAAACAATTTCTCAACATCGGAAAGCCAATGATCATCAGAGGACTGGGATATCTCATCAACAACCAGGATGGAACATATTCTTTTTTACAAGGGGAATATATCCCTGAAAAAACAGAGGTAGCGCTCCCTCAAAGCAAATCAAAATCAAAGGAGAATTCATCTGAAAACAATAAATCCAGCATAGATTTCTCTTCTTCTAAAAAGAAGTCTGAATCATCCAAAAAATGGTTACCCATAGCCATCATCATTTTGTTGTTATCGATGACAGGCGCTGTGGTTTATTATTTTATTCAAAAAGAAGAAGAGCCACTTGTAGAGGTGGTTGAACCAACACCTGTAATCGATAGCCCCCAGAAACAAAAGCCGGTAGTTGCAACGGATACATCAGTAAACAACATCAATGTAGATGCCACTACAATGCCTGCCTTGAAAGACACAGTACAAATTTCTGCCCCAAATGAATTTTATGTGATTGTTCGCACATACACAGATCTTCCCTCCGCACAAAGAGGATTTTCCCGATTGAATGTCTTGCCTTTTGCCAGACAAATCAAGTTGATCACTTCAGATTCAGTTAGATATAGAATCGCCCTGCCTGTAAAAGGCGCTTTGACAGATAGTACTCATATCAGAGACTCAGTAAGAATGTTGTTCGGAAAATCCGCATATGTGGAAACCATCAAGCGATGATGATTGTATAAATCTGAATTGAAAGTAAACGACCATACTGCCATAAACAAAATTGCCCTTGAAAAACAAGGGCAATTTTGTTGAAAATATCAGCGATGGAATTAATATCCCATTCCGCCCATGTCAGGCGCTCCGCCATGCATGTGGGGTTCTTCTTTCTTTGGCTTATCTGCAATCACGCACTCTGTGGTTAACAACATGCCCGCTATGGAAGCAGCATTTTCAAGTGCCACACGACTTACTTTAGTTGGGTCAATCACACCAGCCTTGAACAAGTTTTCATAGGTTTCTGTGCGTGCGTTAAATCCAAAATCACCTTTACCTTCCTTAATCTTCTGAACCACGATGGATCCATCGATTCCTGCATTGGAAGTAAGAGTACGCATTGGCTCTTCAAGCGCACGACGCACAATCTGCATTCCCGTTTGCTCATCCTCGATTTGTCCTTTTACCTTCGCATCAAGACTGCTTACTGCACGGATATACGCAACGCCACCGCCCGGTACAATACCTTCTTCAACAGCAGCACGGGTTGCATGTAACGCATCATCCACACGGTCTTTCTTCTCTTTCATTTCTACTTCTGTAGCAGCTCCAACATAGAGAACCGCAACTCCACCAGCCAATTTCGCAAGACGCTCCTGTAATTTTTCACGATCATAATCGCTGGTAGTATTTTCAACTTGCGCTTTAATCTGATTCACACGAGCTGTGATTTCAGCTTTTTTACCTTTTCCACCAACGATGGTTGTATTGTCTTTATCAATGGTTACGGAAGCAGCTTGTCCGAGATAGCTCAAATCGGCATTCTCCAGTTTATATCCTTGTTCTTCGCTTACCACGATACCCGCTGTCAAAATAGCGATATCCTGAAGCATCTCTTTTCTTCTATCACCAAATCCGGGCGCTTTTACAGCAGCCACTTTGATGGTTCCTCTCAATTTATTAACTACCAGGGTTGCCAATGCTTCACCTTCCAGATCTTCGGCGATGATGAGAAGCGGACGACCACTTTGAGCCACTTTCTCCAGAATATGGAGAATGTCTTTCATCGCAGAGATTTTCTTGTCGTAAATCAGGATGTATGGATTTTGCAATTCTGCTTCCATTTTTTCGCTGTTTGTAACAAAATAAGGAGAAACATATCCACGATCGAATTGCATACCTTCTACCACTTCAACAGTGGTGTCTGTTCCTTTTGCTTCTTCAACAGTAATGACACCTTCTTTTCCAACTTTGGCGAAGGCTTCAGCTATCAGCTTACCGATATTTTCGTCGTTGTTTGCTGAGATTGTAGCAACCTGCTGGATTTTTTTACTGTCATTGCCTACAGTCTGAGATTGTCCTTTCAGATTTTCAACAACCAAAGAAACCGCTTTGTCGATTCCTCTTTTAAGGTCCATCGGATTTGCACCGGCGGCAACCATCTTGAGTCCTTCGCTGATGATTGACTGAGCAAGTACGGTTGCTGTTGTGGTACCATCACCCGCGATATCTGCGGTTTTAGAAGCCACCTCTTTCACCATTTGTGCACCCATGTTTTCGATTGGATCTTCCAATTCGATTTCTTTCGCTACGCTCACACCATCTTTAGTAACCTGAGGCGCACCAAATTTTTTATCGATTACCACATTTCGACCTTTTGGGCCTAATGTTACTTTTACTGCATTTGCAAGGGTATCAACCCCTTTTTTCATCCTGTTTCTTGCTTCGATGTCGAAGTAGATCATTTTTGCCATATTCTTGTTTTTTTCTTTTTTTAATGATTAAGGTTTTGAAAAGAGTTTTTACGTTATTCCCAAAACCGGATTGAACAATCAGCTTTTCTATCCAACTACTTGGTATTAAACGATTGCGAGGATATCACTTTCTCTCATGATCAGGTAGTCGATACCTTCGATCGAAATTTCAGTTCCTGCATATTTGCCATAGAGAACGGTATCTCCCGCCTTAACGGTAACAGGCTCATCTTTTTTTCCTGGTCCGGCAGCAAGGACGGTCCCACGTTGTGGTTTTTCTTTAGCCGTATCAGGGATGATGATTCCTCCGGCGGTTTTTTCTTCAGCAGCGGCCGGTTTTACGATAACTCTGTCGTGCAAAGGGGTAATGCTCAACTTTTTTGCCATTTTTTGTATTTTTTGGTTTGAATAGATGTTTGAATACGGGCTCATCAACGAATTTCATACCAAACTGAATAAATGGAATAGTTGACAGAGGTTTTACCAACCTGTCAGTCCTTTCTGATACAAATGCGACAATTTTTCACTCTATTCGGATAACTGGGAATCAAAAGGCATAAATGGCTTACCTTTGACCTTCAATTTTTGGGTAAGAAAATGATCAGCAGAAGAAACATAAGGGTGAAAGTCATGCAAACCCTTTACTCCATGGACAGTGCAGAAAAGGAGAAAGACATGACCGGGTCGAATGGTTTATTGAAAGATAAAATCAATGAAACGAGAGATTTATATGCTTATCTGATCCTTTTTATCACTGAGATTGCCAGATACGCCGAGAAAGATTCCCATCAAAAAGCCAGCAAGCATCTCCCTTCTGAGAAAGACCTCAACATCAATACAAAAATCTCCGGCAACGAGTTGTTGTGGAAAACCCTCGAAAATAACAGCTTCAGCAAAGTCGTCAAGGAATCCAAACTGAACCATCTTATCGATCAGGATCTGGTCAAAAAATGTTACCTCAAGCTGATCTCGACGGACGAATACAAAGAATACATCGAATCGCTTCAAAGAGATTCAAAATCGGAGCGGAAAATTCTGCAATTCATTTTGGACGAACTCCTTTTGCCAGACGAAGATTTTATCGCCCATATAGAAGAACATTTCATCAATTGGGATGATGATGCCGAACAGATTCAAATCATGGTTACCAACTATTTCAACAAACCTCGCGATCACAAGTTCGATGTGATTTTGAGTGATGAGAAATGGAACTTTGCAAAAGATCTGGTGAAAACGGTTTTAGAAAAAGAAGATTTGACCATGGCGTTGATAAAACCCAAATTAAATAATTGGGATGCCGATCGTATCGCCGCTTTGGATCTGATCATGTTACAAATGGGCATTTGTGAATTCCTTTTCTTTGAAACCATCCCGACTAAAGTCACCATCAACGAATATATCGATCTTGCCAAAGCCTACAGTACGCCCCAAAGCGGACAATTCGTAAATGGTTTGCTCGACAACATACACAAAGAGCTTATGGCAGGCGATAAAATTCATAAAATCCCATTCAAATAAAGGAAATATGAAAGTCAACATTAGTATGGCATCTTTTGTGGCAATGATTTTCACATTGTCGATCTTTGTGAGTTGCGACATCCGTAAATCTGACAAACAAGTTGCTCCGGTTCAGCAAGAAAAAAAGAAATCTTCACTGGCTCCAACCACCGTTCAACTCATCGACTCGGTGTTCGATTTTGGAACCATCAAAGAAGGAGATGTTGTGTCTTTCAGCTACAGGTTTAAAAACACCGGAGATAAACCGCTTGAAGTAACAAACGTAATGGCAAGCTGTGGATGTACGGTACCTGAGAAACCCGAAGAACCTATAGAGCCTGGACAAATCGGTTTTATCAAAGTAAAATTCAACAGCGACAGAAAACCCGGAGAAGCACATAAGACTGTCACCGTAGAATCTAATGCCAATCCCGAATTTCCTACATTGCTACTAAAAGGAACAGTAGTTGGCAAATCAGAATAATCAACTTCATTTTTTTACACAATAAACGTTACAAAATGCAATTCAATTTTATTCTTCTTCAAAAGCCTGGAGCGGATGGTGGAATGTCTAACCTGATCATCATGGGTGCCATGATTTTGGTATTCTGGCTATTTATGATTCGTCCCCAAGCTAAAAAAGCGAAGCAACAAAAAAAATTCATTTCCGATTTGCAAAAAGGCGACAAAGTGGTAACGATTGCCGGAATACACGGTACCATCAATAAAGTAAATGAAGATGATACATTGAGCTTGGAAGTTAGTCCGGGCAGCTACATCAAAATCGAAAAAAGTGCTTTGAGCATGGAGTGGACAGCCAATTTGAACAAAGCGGCTACCACTGAAGCCAAAAAATAATCGACTGCGTTCTAACCAAATCATTACTCTTGTTAAAAATAGGTTTGACAGGTGGAATCGGCAGCGGGAAAACCACTGTCGCTAGAATCTTTGAGCAACTGGGCATTCCGGTGTACTACGCGGATGAAAGGGCAAAGTCCATCATAGAGGAAAATGCGGAGGTTCGTCAATCCATCATTCATCATTTTGGAGAAAATAGTTTTAGGAATGGGATTTACGATAGAGGCTACATGTCATCTATCGTTTTCAATAATCCTGAACGCCTGAAATTGCTGAATGATATCGTTCATCCTTTCACCATTTCCGATGCGACGGATTGGATGAAAAAACAATCAGCACCTTATGCCATCAAAGAAGCGGCACTTATTTTTGAAAGCGGATCAGACAAACATCTTGATAAAGTGATTGGAGTTTCCGCTCCTGAGGAATCAAGAGTCAAAAGGGTAATGCAACGTGATGGCATATCCGAAATGGATGTTTTAAGAAAAATGAATTTGCAGATGGGTGAGGATGAAAAAATGAAGAGATGCGACTACATCATACGTAATGATGAAACAGAAATGGTCATACCCCAGGTCCTGAAGTTACACGAGTTGTTATTGTCTTTAACCTAAGTTATCTACACCAATACATGCAGTGCGTTTTTGA
>JAURKN010000020.1 GCA_030831725.1 Ferruginibacter sp. | reverse complement strand
TTTTTCAGACTTGATGCCAGGGAAAACGATTTCAGCTTTTTGTTTGGTCTCAGGAAAAACAAACTCCAGGTAAATCACCCTGCCTTTTGGATTCGCCTGACTTACCTCTACCGGTGAGTTGAATTCTCTCATATTGGCACGAAACAGAAACTTTCCATTCAAATCCAACACTTTATAGTAGCACTCGATATCACCAAAACCACAACCTTGGCGGTCAATTTTGAAAGCGGGCTTTCCGTCAATGGTGATTTCGTTGGTTTTTTTATCAAAATCAACATCCTGAGAGAATCCGAGTAAAGGAAGCAACAACGACAGTATCAAGACTACTCTTTTCATTTTTCAGTGGTTTATTATAAAAAGTGACCAAAAATAGCCAAAAGGGATGAACAAAACCGGCAAAAAAAGGCGGCTATTTGGGGATTCGTCAGTGGTCTTTAATTAGGATGTTAATTTTTTTATTGATTTTCAATGCTTTGTGAAGGTTCGAAAAAAATATTGCTTGTTTTTTGATGAATATTGGAGGGAATACAATTACCTTTGCGCTCCGAATTTATTTCAACATCTCCAGGGATAGCTGGGGATAAACTAAAAAAGAAACAACATGAGCAAATTGCATTTCACCACCAAACATGCGAACGAGGCTACCGTTCAGCGCAACTGGTACGTTGTGGACGGTACTAATCAAACCGTAGGACGCATGTGCGCAAAGATTGCCGCCGTATTGCGTGGCAAAAACAAACCTTATTACACTCCACACGTAGACTGCGGAGATTTTGTAATCGTCATCAACTGTGAAAAAGTTGCGTTTACCGGCAACAAAATGGAAGACAAGGAATATCTGACTTATAGCGGATATCCAGGTGGTCAGAAAGGAGAGGCTGCAAAAGACCTCCTGAGACGTCGTCCGGAAGTGGTAATCGAGCGTGCCATCAAAGGAATGCTTCCTAAAAATCGTTTGGGTCGTAAAATGTTCAAGAAATTGTTCGTTTATGCTGGAACGGAGCATCCTCATACCGCTCAAAAACCTGCAACACTCACCTTCACAAAAATTGCTCAATAATCCATCCGAATCAATCGGATACTTATAAAGTCTCATTATGGAAAAACAAAAAAACGCAGTCGGCCGTAGAAAAGAAGCGGTAACACGTGTTTTCCTCTCAAAAGGAGAAGGAAAAATCACCGTAAACGGCAAAGACTACAAAGCTTATTTTCCGTTGGTTTACCTGCAAAATCAGGTGGAAGCTCCTTTGAAAGTAGCTGAAGCAACCAACAAATTCGATATCCTTGTTAATGCTACCGGCGGTGGTGTTAAGGGACAAGCTGAAGCTGCCAAGTTGGCTATTTCAAGAGCCCTGCTCGAAGTAAGTGCCGACTATCGTCCGGCTCTTAAAGCTGCAGGATTGCTGAAGCGTGACCCACGTTCTGTTGAGCGTAAGAAACCAGGTCGCAAAAAAGCAAGAAGAAGCTACCAGTTCAGCAAGCGTTAATATCGTATTTGTTTGGAGTTTGGAGTTTGTTGCATTCGTGCATTTTACGCCAAACCCCAAACCCCAAACAATCATTCATTTTAAATAAATTCATACATGGAAAATACATCCTTACAACAGCAACTTCTCGAAGCAGGCGTTCATTTCGGTCACTTGAAAAAGAAATGGAACCCCAAAATGCTTCCTTACATCTTTGCTGAAAAGAAAGGCATTCACATCATCGACCTCAACAAAACAGTTGAAGGTTTGCAGGAAGCTGCAGCTGCCATGAAAGCGATCGCCCGCAGCGGTAAAAAAATCATGTTTGTTGCTACCAAGAAACAAGCCAAGGAAATCGTAATGGAATGCGCACAGCGTGTTAACATGCCATACGTTACCGAGCGTTGGTTGGGTGGTATGCTGACCAACTTCAACACGGTACGTAAGAGTGTGAAAAAAATGCAAAGCATTGAAAAGTTGTTGAACGACGGGAGTGCTGAGAATCTGACTAAAAAAGAGAAACTCACTTTAACACGTGATAAAGACAAAATGGAAAAAGTACTTGGTGGTATCTCTCAGATCAGCCGTGTACCAGCCGCATTGTTCTTGGTTGACATCGGTCACGAACACATCGCGTTGTCTGAAGCAAAGCGTTTGAACATCGGAACTTTCGGAATGGTAGATACCAACTGCGATCCAAACAAAGTTGATTTTGCAATTCCATCAAACGACGACGCTACCAAATCTATCGCGATCATTGTAAACTATATCACCGCCGCTATCGCAGAAGGTTTGAGCGAGCGTCAGTCTGATAAGGATGAGGATGAAAGCAACGAAGATGAGAGTTCAGAAATGAAAGCGGCCCGTTTCGAAGAGCGAGGAGAAGGTGGTGACGACAGAGGAAAGCGTTCTAGAACAGCTGGTGGACCAGGCGCTGGTGCTAAACGTCGTACTACAGGTACTGGCGGAGCCGGTGGCAGACGTCCTGCCGGAAAATAATCTGAAGTCGTTTAACGACTCCGGAATATCAAAACAACAACATCAATAACTTGCTCTTTAAAAGAGCTCAAAATAATAACCATGAGCACAATTACAGCTGCAGATATCAATAAGTTACGTCAAGCTACAGGCGCCGGAATGATGGATTGCCGTAAAGCGTTGACCGAAAGCAATGGCGACTTTGAAGCCGCAATCGACTGGCTTCGTAAGCAAGGACAGAAAGTTGCCGCAAAAAGAAGCGACCGTGAAGCGAAAGAAGGTGTTGTTCTTGCAAAAACGACCGCCGACAACAAAGCCGGTATCGTACTTTGCATCAGTTGCGAAACTGACTTCGTAAGCAAGAATGCTGATTTCGTAGCTTTCGCACAAAGCATCGCCGATGCTGCCATCGCACACAATGTGAAAAGTGCAGAAGAACTAAACAACATCGAACTCAACGGAACCAAAATTTCCGACATGATCAACGATAAGCTTGCTGCTATCGGTGAGAAGATCGAAGTTTCAAAATTCGAAAGAGTTGAAGCTCCATTCGTGGCCAGCTATATCCATGGTGCAAACAGAATGGGTGTTTTGGTTGGTTTGACTGTTGAAGCCGGTGAAGCTGGAAAAGACGTAGCCATGCAAATTGCTGCGATGAATCCACTGGCTGTTGACGAAACTTCTATTCCTGCTGATGTGATCGCACGTGAAAAAGAAATCGCTATCGAACTGGTTAAAGCTGAAGGCAAACCTGCTGAAATGGCCGAAAAGATCGCAATGGGTAAATTGAATAAATTCTTCAAAGACAATACGCTCATGGCTCAACCTTTCGTAAAGGATGGCAATAAGTCTGTTGCCGAATACCTGAAGAGCGTTGATGCTAACTTAAGTGTTACCGAATTCAAAAGAGTAGCATTAGGATAAATGATTTTAAGCCCGGTTTTATTTCCGGGCTTTTTTTTGCCTTTTCGTTTTTAACTTCACATTCATATGCAACCGAAATACAAAAGAATACTGCTTAAGCTTTCAGGAGAATCTCTGATGGGCAACAACAGTTTTGGTCTCGACCCGGAAGTCCTTTCCAGATATGCAAATGAAATAAAAAAAATCACAGACCTTGGCGTTGAAGTGGCTTTGGTCATTGGTGGCGGAAACATCTACCGTGGAATGAATGAAGCAGAAACAGGTATTGAAAGAGCACATGGTGATTATATGGGTATGCTTGCCACAGTAATAAACGGAATGGCATTGCAAAGCGGTCTTGAAAAAGTCGGACTGTTTACCCGTTTGCTTACCGCCATCAAAATGGAGCAAATCGCAGAACCCTACATCAGAAGAAGGGCCATCAGACATCTAGAAAAAAGAAGGGTTGTTATTTTCGGTGCAGGTACCGGAAATCCTTACTTCACCACCGATACAGCCGGTTCACTTCGTGCGATTGAAATTGGTGCGGATGTCATTTTAAAAGGAACAAGAGTAGATGGTATCTACACCGCTGATCCTGAAAAAGATCCCAACGCAACCCGTTACGAAAAAATCAGTTTTGCCGACTGCATCAAACAGCAACTCAATATCATGGACATGACGGCATTTACACTATGTCAGGAAAACAATCTGCCGATCATTGTTTTTGATATGAACAAACCCGATAATCTCCTCAAACTATTGATGGGAGAAAAAGTGGGAACATTGGTTTCCAACGGATAATACAGATTCCTATTAATTTCTTTCACGTATAAGCAAACATACGGGTTGAAGCTTTCACCATATTTCTTTGGTGTTGTTTTGTACCTTAGCTCTTCAATGAATCTGTTATCATACTGAAACATTCGCCTGTTATCACCTTTTAAAAAATCGCTTTTGTCCGAAAAATACTTCAGGGGTAAAATCACCTTCATCAACAACGATAAGAAAAAGGCTACTATAGAATACCTTTCACAAAACAAGTTGAAAAATATTCAGGCGGTTATCGACGAAAAACAACAAGAGAAATATGTTGCGATGAACCTCATCAAAAAGCCTCATCGTTTTCTGGTTGGAGATCACGTTAAGTTTGTAATCAAGAAATCCAGTGCCAATGTGTTTTTTGCGGATCATGTCATTTTCGAATTCAACAATGCTGTTGAAGTATTGATCAACAAAGCAAGAATCACAAACAAATTTACCGGGTATATTAAGTTGGTAGATGATGATTACTTCATTAAAGAAATCGACAGCTATCTTTTCTTTCCGCTAAAACTTTCGCGTTTTGAAATAAAGCCTGAATTGACTGCTTCGGAAAAACCGATTGCATTCAAATTTTTGAATCTTGAAAAGCCAGAAAAAATAATGGCTGAGCTTTACAACCATAACTATGTTCCGGGCTTCAAAGTTGCAGTAAAACAATTCAAAAATGAGGAGACCATAGACGCTGTTGTCACGAGAATATCGCCATACGGGATTTTCGTTGTTTTATCAGAAAGCGAACTGGAGGCGAAAATATCAATCAACGATTTGGTTTCCCAGAAACTCAATAACGAAGAGAT
>JAURKN010000220.1 GCA_030831725.1 Ferruginibacter sp. | reverse complement strand
CTGTACATCGTTTCAAAAATGGCTTTGTTTCTTACCCCTTCCGGTTTACTCAGGTCTATAGCGGCAATGATAGATTCAATTTCTGGAAAAGACAAAGTATCAGGAAGCTTACGACGCAACTTGGGGGACTCCAGCAATTCTGTGGGGTCTTTGACGCAGATTTGCTCGAGCAGACAATAGCGAAAAAAACTCCTTAGTCCGGAAATTATCCTGGCTTGCGAAGTATCTGACATGCCAAGTTCATGAATCGACTTTATGAAAAGCTCCAGGGTTTTTCGTTCAATCGCATCAGGCGCCCCTGAAAACGAAATGGAAGAGAGAAAGGAAGTCAGCATATTGATATCATGCAAGTATGCGGAAACCGAATGCTCAGACAGCGACTTTTCGAGCTGAAGCCATGCTTTATATCCTTTTTTGTGGGATTCCCACATCGTATAATATTAAATTGAAATAATGTGTTTACAAGATAATTAAACATTACTTTCGCCGAGTAAAAGATGCGCTAAAAAAAATCATATGCTTCCGGTTAATTTCAGAACATTCAAAAGAAAACTAAACAAGAACCGAACTTTGTTCAGACGCTTTCTGAACAAGACTGAAAAAAATCCGCCAAAAGGAATTGATTCCGTAACCAAAAAGATGGAAAAAGAAGTTTGGGAAGAAATCGATTGCCTGAGCTGTGCCAATTGTTGCAAAAAGATGACACCCACATTTACCGAAAAAGACCTGAAAAGGATTTCGGCCCATTTTGGACAGACACCAGAAGCTTTTAAGAAACAATGGCTAAAAAAAGACAGCAATAAGGATTGGGTCAATAAGACACAACCTTGTCAGTTTTTAAACCTCGAAGACAACAAATGCTCGATTTATGAAATCAGGCCTGAAGATTGCTCGGGATTTCCTCATTTATCCAAGCGTAAATGGGAAGAATATGCGCATGTTCACAAGCAAAACATAGATTATTGTCCTGCCACATACCGACTCGTTGAAAAGATGATTGAAAAATATCAGGAAAATTAAAAAAGCCGCATAGACATGCAGCTTAATGTTAAGAATCTCTCGATTCTGTAACCCCCAAAGAAAAAACGTAATTCATTACACCGACTTATCGGCGGGGGCAAGTATATGATTGAAAATCAATTGTATATCACATTTTCCAAGCGAACCCAAATCTCGTTTTGCCTATCTTCACTCTTCCTGAAAGCCCTAATTTGAGTCCATCAACCCCTTGATCAAGTATCTCCTGGTTTAATCTCTCCCTCAAGTGATACATCTCGATGGGCATCTCTGTTATGCTGATATTTCCGACTCCCGTTTGGGCATTATCTGTTTTCGAATGGCTTACTCCAGACTTTTTTGATCCAATGGTCAGAAAAGATCGGTAGGTATTTCTTGTTTGATCCGAAATCAAAATGTCGTATTTGATGTTCAATTTGCAAAACGTTGGTTTGAAAACTTGTTTATGGTTTTGCAAAAGGAAAACAAAGGATTAGGGTCGGAAATCAGGGTGAGCACCCGAGAGGTAGCTTTTCGCTGTTTCTGAGACAAACATAAAAACTGATTTTTTCAAATGCAAGTAAAAAGCAAAAAAAGGGTTAAAAAAAAATCAACCAAAACAAGACCCTATAATTTCAATCATTATATAGGTCGGAATTTGGAGATTTTGTATGATTTTTATCATTAATATCAAATTTTACCTCACTTTAATATTTATTCATTCTTTGTATTTAATTGTTTGTCTGTATTTTATATTATTTTTATATAGTAAATATTCATTTGATTGGAAAACGCAAAAAGCGAATGAAATTCATGTATTTTAGTTTAATTTTTTAATTATATATAACGACTTATATTGTTGATTAACTGATTTTTATTATTTTAATTTACAACTAAAATAATAAGCATATTAAAAATCAATCTAAATCAAACATTTTGGATTGAATCCTAAATTAATTGGCAACTAATTTGCCCTACTTTATGCGTTTAATCATTAGATTTGGGAGAGAAAGCATTAACATAATAAAAGCCAATGAACACCAAAAGATTGGTTTTCTCCTACTCCCACTTGTACATTCATTCACTTTACAGAACTTGCATTCATGAAAAAAAAGGCATTCTTCCTCCCTATTGTTTGTTTGTTGCTCCTTGCCATTTTGGGGATCTCATGCAACAGCTTTAAACCATTCGAAGTAAAATCTTACCGGAATTTCAGTATTGAAAAAATTGGATTCAGCAAATCGGTACTGAAAGTTGAGCTGGAAATTTATAACCCGAATGTATTTGGACTAGAGCTGAACAGAACTGTAATGGATATTTATATCAATGGGCAACTTTTGGGACATACGGATCAACCTGTTCAGGTCCGAGTTCCTCGCCGGAAGAACTTTTGGCTGCCCGTTTCCATCGAACTCGACATGAAAAACATGTTGAAAAACATCACTACAGCATTGCTGAATAAAGAAGTCACCGTACGTGCGGTCGGTTCTGTTAGGGCGGGAAAGGGAAAAATCATGAAAAGCATCCCATTCGATTACAGCAGCAAACAAACCCTCTCACCCTTTTATTGACATCACTTCCCCCAATTTGCGGGATCATTTCTCCATGCCTCAAGTGTGGGGAGCATTTCAGGGGCGATATATCCCATATCAACGGCCATTTGAGATAGCGTCGTGTAATTGCTGAGTGTGATCAATCTAATACCGGCCTTGTCGAAAGCTTCCTCCGCTTCGCGAAAACCATATGTGAAGAT
The DNA here is from genome assembly GCA_030831725.1 of Ferruginibacter sp. Taxonomy (GTDB): domain Bacteria; phylum Bacteroidota; class Bacteroidia; order Chitinophagales; family Chitinophagaceae; genus Ferruginibacter. The sequence continues at coordinate 1,230 of JAURKN010000220.1, read as the reverse complement.
GGAAACCATGCCTAGAATGCTTATGCCTTCTTTTTGGAGTACTTCACATACTTGCAGACTGCTTTTTCCGGTTGAGATAAGATCTTCTACCACTACCACTTTTTGACCAAAATGGTACACCCCTTCGATTTGGTTGCCCATGCCATGTTCTTTTGGTTTGGGTCGAACATACAAAAAGGGAAGCTTTAGCTGGTCGGAAGCCATGGCTCCCCAGGCGATTCCTGCAGTTGCCACCCCTATTATGGCCTCCGCCTCCGGAAATTGTTCAAATATGACACTACACAACTCACTTTTAATAAAGTCTCTGTCGTACGGAAAAGACAAAATGCTTCGATTGTCGCAGTAAATCGGACTTTTCCATCCGCTGGCCCAGGTAAATGGATTATCAGGACTTAATTTAACAGCTTGCAATTGAAGCAATTTGGATGCTACGGCCTGTTCATTTTTCATGGGTCCAAAGATAATGAGATAAGGCACTTATTTTTGTTTCTAAAAAGAATGAATCAAGTCGTTTATTTTCAAAATACACCTGTCGTTTTCAAAGTAGGTATTGGCAGCATGGAGAAGAAGCATTTTTTTGCAGAGTCTGCTTTCTCAATGCAAAAACTTCAAACACTGGTTACAGCTCATCCCGAAGGATTTGAACTTATATTTTCGAATGTGGATGAATGCAGACAGTTCATCCAACAACATTTCAAGCATATCGAAGCTTCAGGAGGCATAGTGACCGCACCAGATAGCAAAATGCTGTTCATTTTCCGGAGAGGCAAATGGGATTTGCCTAAAGGGAAAAAAGAAGAAAATGAAGACGAAGAAAGTTGTGCCAGAAGAGAGATTGAAGAGGAAACAGGTATTGGAAATCTGCAGCTCTTAAAAAAACTGACAGAAACATATCATGTTTACATAGAAAATGAGACTACCATTCTGAAAACGAGCCATTGGTATCTCTATAAAATTGATGGATATCAGCAAGCCGTACCTCAAACGGAGGAAGACATTACAAAAATCAGCTGGTTTGGAGAGGATGAATTGGCGATACCATTATCAAACACCTACGATAACATCAGGTTGGTGATTGAATCTTATCAGAAGAATTAGAAGAATTATCGTTTCAAGGATTGATTTACTGCATCAGGCAAAAAGCGACTCACATCTCCGCCATATTTCAACACATCCCTGACTAGGGTTGAGGCGATGGAAGTATATTGAGGTAGACAAGTGAGAAAAACT
>JAURKN010000219.1 GCA_030831725.1 Ferruginibacter sp. | reverse complement strand
TTGCTCGACCTTACCGAAAAAAAATGTACCTGTCGCTTTTTTTGTCGGTGTTTCTCGCAATTCTTGCTCCGCTCAGGCCATGGTTGATTCAGTTTACCATACATTCTGGCATTAGCAATCATGAAGATACTTTCTTTTTACACGGACCCGGGATGTTCATCGTCGAGATCACCTTGTTCCAGATCGCTCTTCTTTTAATAGAAACCGCACTTCGTTTTGTCTTTACCGTTACCACATCGTCTTTGGGACAGCATGTGGTTAAAGACCTCCGAATGTCCACCTTCCAAAAGATACTCAGCCTAAACCTGCGCCAATTCGACCGGACACCGATTGGCACATTGACCACCAGAACCGTCAACGACATCGAATCGGTGAATGACATATTCAGCGATGGACTAATTCCCATTATCGCAGACCTTTTAGCCATCGTCTCCGTAGTCGTCTACATGTGCATGATCGACTGGAAACTGGCGCTGATTTGCCTTAGCCCTTTTCCCTTCATGCTGCTCTCTACATATGTGTTCAAAGAATCGGTCAATAAATCCTTCACACAGGTTCGGAATGCAGTCGCAAAGCTCAATGGTTTTGTACAGGAACATCTCTCAGGCATGAACATCATACAGGCTTTCACCGCTGAAGAAAGAGAACAAAAAAAATTCAGTGAAATAAATAAGGAACACAGAGATGCCAACATCAAGGCGATATTCGCCTACTCTGTTTTTTTTCCTCTGGTAGAATTGTTCTCCGCTTTCAGCATCGGGTTACTTGTTTGGTGGGCCGCATCCGAGGCTAGTCTCACCGATCCCGCATTTAATGCTACCATCGCCGGGAAAGTCACATCCTTTATCCTTTGCCTCAACCTCTTATTCAGACCGCTCAGGGTGATTGCCGACAAATTCAACGTGCTTCAAATGGGCATGATCGCTAGCGAGAGAGTGTTTAAAGTCTTAGACAATACGGATACTGTTTCCATTTCCAACTATCAGAATGTGGCTATTAAAACTTCCCCATTTCAAGGAAAGATCACGTATAAAAATGTCGGCTTTTCTTATGGTGCAAAGCCGGTATTGAACAACATCAGTTTTTCTTTGGAGGCAGGGAAGACACTCGCGATAGTCGGACAAACCGGAAGTGGCAAGTCCACCTTGGTGAGTTTACTGAACAGGCTGTATCAACATGACAGCGGAGAGATTTTGATTGATGACAAGAATATTACCACCATGGATCTGCATGCGTTGAGAAGACAGATTGCCGTGGTGTTGCAGGATGTTTTTCTATTCAGTGGTTCCATTATGGAAAACATAACGCTGAGAGATAAGGAAATAGACCCCGAAAAAGTGATGGATGCAGCCAAAAGAATCGGATTGCATGATTATATCATGAAATTACCGGGAGGCTATGATTATGCCGTTTTGGAAAGAGGGGCTTCCTTATCGTCGGGCCAAAGACAAATGATATCTTTTGTGAGAGCCATTTTGTACAATCCATCTATTTTGATTCTGGATGAGGCAACTTCGTCAGTTGACACGGAAACTGAGCAACTTTTGCAGTTGGCACTGGAAAAACTGGTAAAAGGGAGAACCACTTTGGTCATCGCTCATAGACTCAGCACAATCAGAAAAGCAAATGAGATTTTATACCTGAAAGATGGTCAAATCCTGGAAATGGGTACACATGAGGAGCTAATGGGCAAACAATCCGCTTATTATCAATTGTTTATCAGGCAATTCGGAGCGGAAGGACTGAATCTGCAGAAAGGGTAGTCTGTTACAAGAATACATTACCGAAAGCGCTTATTTCTTTAAAATTATCCCGAAATCCTGTCTGATTTCGGCATGCGGGCCTTATCTTTGCGCCAAAATTCAGGAAGGATATGTTCGGATTCTCAATAAAACACTTGCGCCTAGCGCTTTTCTGCATACTTACAACGATTTTTTCCCTTTCGGCAATCGCTCAGGAAGCTGAACACCAAACCGAGGGGGCGCATCACACAGCACCTCATGAAGAGAAGTTGGATCCTGCCAAAATCATCCTGGATCACATCAAAGACGCACACGAGTTCCATTTTTTTACAATTGAAAACAAAGAAAATCCGCATGAATCTTTTCATGCCACCATACCGTTGCCTGTGATTCTCTATTCTGAACAATATGGTTTGGATATGTTTTCCTCTTCAGCTTTCGGACATACAGGAGAAGATTTGGCTCTTGGAAAATACAAGATGAACGCGGAAAAAGAAATCGTAGCCGCTGATGAACAAGTGAAAGTGTATGATTTCTCCCTGACCAAGAATGTGGTTCAGATGATCATCGCACTTACCATTCTGGTTTTGTTGATGACCGGCATCGCTAAAAAGTATAAAAATGGTCAAGGTGTACAAACCGCACCAAAAGGATGGCAAAATGCAGTAGAGCCAGTTGTTATGTTTGTTCGTGATGAGGTGGCAAAACCGAATCTTGGTCACAAATACAAAAAATATTTGCCTTACCTGCTAACGGTTTTCTTTTTCATTTTGATCAACAATATTTTCGGATTACTACCAGGATCAGCGAACGTTACAGGTAATATTGCGTTTACTTTGGTTCTTGGTGTCATTTCCTTTTTTGCCATCTTGTTCTCGACCAACAAGCACTATTGGGCACACATTTTCTGGTTTCCTGGAGTGCCTACTGTTGTGAGGATCTTCATCATGCTCCCGGTTGAGTTGCTCGGTGTTTTCACCAAGCCATTCGCTCTGATTGTGCGTCTTTTTGCGAACATGGTGGCAGGTCACATCATCATTTTAAGTTTCATCTCTTTGATTTTCATATTCGGATCCATGAGTTCAGTGGCCGGTTGGGGATTTTCTCCTCTCTCCGTAGCTTTCGCCGTATTCATCTATCTGATCGAAATCATGGTGGCTTTTATCCAAGCCTTCATCTTCACAAACCTGACTGCTGTATTCATCGGACAGGCTATGGAGGGAGATCACGAACATGAGCATCATGAAGGGGAAGCCCATCATCATGCTCCAACAGCGTAATTTTTTTTTCATCTATAAAACAAGTATCATGACTTTGATGACATTGTTAGCAGAAGTTGGACTTTCTCACATTGGTGGAGCAATCGGTGCAGGTCTTGCAGCGATCGGAGCCGGTATCGGTATCGGACAGATCGGTAAAGGAGCTGTTGAATCTATCGCTCGTCAACCGGAAGCGTCTAACGACATCCGTGCAAACATGATTCTGACTGCCGCTTTTGTTGAGGGTGTTGCCCTCTTCGCGGTAATCGCAGGTTTGTTGGCTGTTCTTAAGTAACAGCTCAAAAATGTACTGCATCCAACGCACAGGGCCGAGGATGCAGTCTTTTCTTAGACTCAAAACAATTTGAAATATTTTTTATGTCATTATTATTACCACATCTCGGACTCATTTTTTGGACGCTGCTGGCTTTCCTAATCGTATTTTTCATCCTTAAGAAATTTGCATGGTCCGCTATTCTCAAAGGTCTTAACGAAAGAGAAACAAACATTTCCGAAGCTATCGCCTCTGCCGAAAAAGTAAAAAAGGAGATGGCACAGTTGAAGAGTGAAAACGAGACGCTTCTCGCAGCAGCCCGCGAAGAAAGAACAGCTATGCTGAAAGAAGCCAAAGAAATAAAAGACAAAATGATCAACGATGCCAAGAATGATGCGAAAGAACAAGCAGCTCGTATCATTGCTGAAGCTCAGGCAACCATCAATCAACAAAAGATGGCTGCGCTCACAGACATAAAAAATCAAGTTGGTAAAATGGTCGTTGAAGTCAGCGAAAAAATCATTCGCAAACAATTGTCTAACCCTTCCGAACAAGAACAATACATCAACACCCTCACTCAGGACATTAAGTTGAACTAAAGAAAACCACTAAGATGAGCAATCTCCGTTTAGCGTCCCGTTATGCAAAAAGTCTAGTAGACCTTGCAACTGAACAAAATCAGCTGGATGCGGTTTATGCCGATATTAAAGTGTTACAGTCTATCTGCAATACCAACAGCGATTTCGTCACGATGTTGAAGAGCCCTGTGATATCTTCCGATAAAAAAGAAAAAATCGTTCTTGCGGTAACGTCTGATAAGGTTGGCAAACTAACTGCTGCGTTTTTGGTATTGCTGATCAATAAATCAAGAGAATACAGTCTTCCTGAAATCGTGAAGGCTTTTATCGATCAATACAATAAAATCAACGACATTCACCCAGTCAAACTGACAACCGCGGTTCCCGTTTCAGATCAAATCAAGAATACGATTTTGGAAAAGATCCGCAGCACCACAAACATGCAGAAGATTGAACTTGAAACGGTGGTCAA